>JBBRGG010000019.1:0-21934 GCA_038240875.1 Phycisphaerales bacterium
GATCAGCCCTCGGCCATCGAAAAACTATCGACCGACTTGAAGGCAGGCAACCCCGCCGCGTGTTTGCTCGGCGCCACCGGCACGGGCAAAACCTTCACGATGGCCAACGTCATCGCCCGTCTGGGCAAGCCCACGCTCATCATCAGCCATAACAAAACCCTCGCCGCCCAGCTCTACGAAGAGCTTCGCGAGTTCTTCCCTAACAACAGCGTCAACTATTTCGTCAGCTACTACGACTATTACCAGCCCGAGGCGTACATCCCGCAGCGCGACATCTATATCGAAAAAGACTCATCGCGTAATGATGATCTTGATCGCCTTCGCCTTGCCGCGACGAGCAACATCCTATCGCGCCGCGATTGCATCGTGGTGTGCAGCGTGTCGTGCATCTTCGGCTTGGGTTCGCCACTTGCCTATGGCAATAAGGTCGTGACGCTGACCAAAGGCTCGCGCGTCCATCGACGTGACCTCTTGATGTCGCTCACATCGATGCAATATCAGCGCAGCGAGATCGAGTGGAAACGTGGCCAATTTCGTGTTCGTGGCGACGCGCTTGAAGTCTGGCCCGCATACGAAAATTTCTCCGTCCGCATCGAGCTCTTCGGCGACGAGATCGACCGCCTCGACCTGATGAACCCAACCTCGGGCGAAGTGATCGCCGAGGAACGCCAGTTTTTCCTCTTTCCTGCTGTCCATTATGTGATGCCCGAGGACCAACTCGAAACCGCGACTACCGCAATCCGCAATGAGATGGATTCGCGCGTCATGCAACTGCGTACCGAAGGCAAGCTCCTCGAAGCCCAGCGGCTTCTCTCGCGCACACGCTTCGATCTTGAAATGCTAAAGGAAACTGGAACCTGCCCAGGCATCGAAAATTACTCACGGTTCATGGATGGGCGAATGCCCGGCGAGCGGCCTTATTGCCTGATGGATTATTTCGACTTTGCCCCGCCCGCCAACGGCGCTTCGAGCTTTGCAACCAATCCGCTGGTGAGCATTCCCAGCGCGCCCGAAGTGACGGCGTTGCCGCCGAACGCGGATGTAACTCCAGGGCGAAACTCGTCTGCGGACCTGCGCCCGAATTATCGCGATTGGCTCATGATCATCGATGAGAGCCACGTCACGATGCCACAGATTCGCGCCATGTTCAATGGCGACCGCGCCCGCAAAGAAGTCCTCGTCGCCCACGGTTTCCGCCTTCCTAGCGCGCTTGATAATCGCCCGCTTCGCTTCGAGGAATTTGAGATGGTCGTGCCACAGGTGTTGTACGTGAGCGCAACGCCCGGCCCGTACGAGCTGCAAAAAGTCGGCGGCGACATCGCCGAACAGGTGATTCGCCCAACAGGTTTGCTCGACCCGGAAGTCGAAGTGCGCCCGACGCGCAACCAGATTCCCGACTTGCTCAATGAGTGCAAATTGCGGATCGAGCGCGGCGAGCGCATCCTCGTCACCGCGCTCACCAAGCGCATGTGCGAAGATCTTGCGTCATACATCGACAAGCAAGGCATGCGCGTCCGTTATTTGCACAGCGACATCGAAACCCTCGACCGCGTAGGCATCCTTAACGATCTTCGTCTAGGCAACTTTGACGTGCTAGTTGGCGTCAACCTTTTGCGCGAAGGCCTGGACTTGCCTGAAGTTTCGCTGGTGTGCATATTGGACGCGGACAAAGAAGGTTTTTTGCGATCGGGGACGAGCCTGATCCAGCAGATGGGTCGTGCGGCACGAAACGCCAACTCGCGCGTAATCATGTATGCGGATTCGGTCACGCCCGCGATGAAGTCGGCGATCGAAGAAACCGAACGCCGTCGCGTGAAACAGGTCGCGTACAACACCAAGCATGGCATCACGCCA
Source organism: Phycisphaerales bacterium (assembly GCA_038240875.1). Lineage (GTDB taxonomy): Bacteria > Planctomycetota > Phycisphaerae > Phycisphaerales > UBA1924 > JBBRGG01. The sequence goes on from JBBRGG010000019.1 coordinate 1,855, forward strand.
CAGACGATCATCAAAGCGATCCGCCGCGGCATGGAAACCGAGTTGCGTGCGCGAAAGACGGCTCGCGACGCGATTGTTTCCAACGAGCCCGACTTTGAGATCGCCGAACTGATCCGCGCTGTCGAAGCCGAAATGATCGAGGCTGCCCAGTCACTTGAGTTTGAGAAAGCCGCGGCACTCCGCGACCAGGTCCAGAAGCTCAAGCGACGCCGTGATGAAGCGTTGAGCAAAGGTGAGAGCGTCCGCGTGCGCCGGTCCGACGTTGATGGCGGCAAGCCTGGTCGCAAAGGCCGAGATCCAAACGCTGGCTCGCGCGTCGAGGGTGGCGGGTCTGCGGGAATGCCTGGAACCAAGCCCGGCTCGCGGGCCAAGAAAAAACCAACCCGGGGTAAGGATGCGTTGTAAAGAAACGATGCCGATGAGCGAGGTACAGACGGGTGAAATAGCTTGATTTGCAGATGGATTGGGGAATATCATCGGCATCGAATGCACACACGAGATCTTGTCATCTTGATGAGCGACGAGCCCGAGGAAGGGTGGACGCTGCCACCGAAGCTATTTGCAGAAGCGGTGGCGCGAGCGGGCGTTCGTGCGCTGCATCGACAGCGATCGCCTGCGTCGCGCAAAATCGCGAGCGTGATTTGTAAGACCGGGTTGGTGCATGTCTATGGCAAGGGTCATACCGAATCTTCTCGTGATGGCGCGATCGCGCCGATGTGCTGGGGTTGGGATTCGATGGCGTTTCCCGATGCGTTGTGGCGCACGCTTATTCCATGGTGCTTTGATTGCTGGGGTCCGGAATATGCGCGGTGGGAAGCGGCGTTTCGTCGGCATCGTGTGCCTTTAGCGTTTTTCTCGGCAAGGCAGTGTGCCGAGCACTTTGCCAACGCGATACCCGAGATGGAAACGATCTGGCTTCCAGAAGCGTGTGATCCAAAGCGATATTCGCCTGAGTTGCCGCTAGCGCAGCGTTCGCTTCATGTGCTGGAGCTTGGCCGAAAGCTGGAAGCGGTTCATAGCAAGATCGCTGGGCCCTTGCGCGCGATGAACGCGAAGCATGTGTTTTCGTTGGATGGTGCCAACACGGTTTTGTTCAAGGGTCTAGATGCGTTGTACAAGGGGCTGGGCGATACTGTTATTGGCCTGTGTTATCCCAAGGTGTTGACACATCCGGACAAAGCTGGCGGCGTAGAAACCATGACGCAGCGGTACCTTGAGTTTATTGGTTCTGGGTGTTTGGCGGTGGGAACTTCGCCACGCGAGATCGTTGAGTTGTTCGGGTTTGATCCAGTTATAACGCTGGACATGAACGATCCAGCGAGGCAGATCATTTCGATACTTGGTGATTTGCCAAGGTGGCAGGCGCACGCAGATCGCTCTCGTGCGAGGCTCCTGGAGGTGGGGACGTTCGACGTGCGGGCGCGAGCGATGCTTGGCGTGCTGGCAAAGAAGGGGTATGTTGTGCCGAGCGGATTTGGGTGAATGCTGGCGCGATATAGAAAGCTGGCGCAATACAGTGCTTGAATCTATTTGTACACGCAAGAAGCAGATGCCATGACCAAGCCGAGCATGAAAGCAAAGCCAATGTTTGATCCCAACCGAAACGATTTTCGTCGCAAGCTCGGGTATTACCTGACAGGGCTTTCGATTGGGCTTTGTATTTTGGCGTTCTTTCACTTTGCCAAGGGGCGAACGCCGTCGGGGTTAACGCAACCAGGTGTGCAAGGCAGTGGGCAAACAAAGGGGCCAATTGCGCCATAATTGACGAATTGGAAGAGTGCATGGCGAGGGCCTGTTGCGTTGGCGCTTATTGTGCGTGGGAAACCGCCGGGGAAGCCGGTTGTTGGCTGTCGCGTGATTGAGCTTCCGATTCGGCATGAGGGCGGCTCGCGCGGCGTTGCTTATGGACAAGCAACGACACGTTCGATGGTCTCAATCCCGTTTGCACGGGGCCGAACCGACGGGCGGGCGTGATACGCGTGATCGAACGCAAAGGACAGGACAGATCACGCGATATGCGACCGAAACTCGCCACGCCTTGCGAAGAGCCACAGAGCGTGCACACCGACCGCGAGAGGTTGTGCAGAGCGAGATTGCGGGAGACTGTTCCTGGCCGCCGAGGATTGGTGCGGGGTTTGAAGCCGCGGCCTCACCATCGAAGGAAACAAGTCGTTTGCGATGCCGATGCAGTAGCCTCTCATAAAGAGGGCGCGAGGGTCTGCGGCGCGCGCACAAATGTGGTAGTTGTGCGCATGAAGTTGGTAGGTGGGGGTGGGGGTTAGAGTGTGGAGAGGGTGTTGGTGGAATGGGTTAGGAGAAAGAGCGGGAATCGCGAGTTGCAAACAGCAAGCTGGGAAGGCACACCATGATCGAAATGATTGGATTTGTCATGGTGGCACAAGGCAAATACAACCGGCGGGGACCGCCGGACCACCCAAGGCACAAGGCACAAGGCACAATGCACAAGGCACAAGGCACAAGGCACAAGGCACAAGGCGCGAAGAGTTAGGTGTTGATGTTGGCGGTGCGGGCGATTACTTCGGCGGGCATTTCGATGATTGGTGGCCAGGGGCGAGTGGGTTCGCCTTGGCGGGTTTCGCCGCTTAATTTTGGTGTTGCGTCAAAGCCAAGTCGCAAGGAAAGAGCGGTGTGGCGAACGAGGTCTCGTGAGGCGTCGAAGTTAGCCACCCAGTGGAAGAGAGCGTTGTCGGCATCGGCGATGTTTACATCTTGGCCAAGGACGATGACGAAGGGTGGGAGGTTTACGTCGGTTGACGTGTTGGTGTGTGGCAGGGCGAAGATGGCTTCAAGGGCGCGGACGCCATCGCCTGGTGCGGCTTTGTTGATGCGGACAACGAGCCAGTAGCCACGGGTTTCGTGGAGGGCGCGAGCTTCGAGGATGTTGGGTAATTGAGCGAGTGAAGTTGCGTATGTGTCGAGAGTTTCGGGTGGCAGGATTTCGCGCGAGGTTGATTTGCCAGAGGCGTCGGTGAGGACGGCGACGCCTTGGACTGCTTCGGCGGGAGATTTGCGGGTGCAATCAAAGCCAAGTTTGAGGCCTGCGCCAAGTTGTGGGGCGGAGTGGTCGAGGATATCGACGGGGCCGCGGGCGAGTTCGATATCGCGAGCTGGGTTACAGAACATGCCGGCGTTGGTGAGGACTTGGAAGGTGTCGTGCACGTTGCAATCATCGTCGACAACGAAGATGGTTTTGGTCCAAGCCATTTGGCCTGCGCCCCAGATGCTGTGCATGACACGGCGGCCTTGGAGTGGGTAGGCTTTCTTTACGCGGATGCAGGCGCAGTTGTGGAACGCGCCGAATTGTGGGAGGTCGTAGTCTTCGATGTCGTGAACGATTGTTTTGAGGAGAGGTAGGAAGAGGCGTTCGGTTGCTTTGCCGAGGTAGTAGTCTTCTTGTGGAGGCAGGCCGACGATGGTGGTGGGGTAGATGGCGTTATTTCGGCGGGTGATTGCGGTGACTTCGAGGATGGGATAGCGATCGGGCATGGAGTAGAAGCCGGTGTGATCGCCGAAGGGACCTTCGAAGACGGCACCGGGGCCGAGTGGGCCGGCGTTTGGATCGCGAGGATCCCAGCCGATGAAACCGGCGTCGTGGCGAACGAAGCCTTCGATGACAATTTCGGCGTTGGCGGGGATCCAGAGCGGGACGGTTACGCCACGAACCATGGGGATACCGGAGCGGTTTAGGAAGCCTGCGAGTAGAAGTTCGGAGATGCCTGGGGGGAGAGGCGCGGTAGCGGCGTAGGGCATGACGGACTCGCCGCCCAGAACGATGGCGACGGGCATGTTCTGGCCTTTGGCTTTCCAGGAGCGCCAATGGCGAGCGCCGTCGTGGTGCATATGCCAGTGCATGGACATGGTGCGTGGGCCAAAGAGTTGGACGCGGTACATGCCGATGTTGTGGGAGCTTGGGCGGGATTCGTTGATGTCGTCGGCGTGGATGGTGTGGATGCCGGCGAGGGTGATGTAGCGGCCACGATGAAGGCGGTTCCAATCGGGGGTTGGTGTGGAGTCGTTGGCGACGCCTGGGATTGCTGGGGAGGAGTTAATGTTGGCGGGGTAGCCGACGGCGACGAGATCGCCATCGAGTGGCCAGCATCGAAGAATGGGGAGGGAGCGGAGGTCGATGTCGTCGCCCAGGGTGATGCGCTCTTGGCATGGGCCACGGCCTTTGCGGCGCTTGGGTGGGATCTTGAGAAGAGGGAGAAACTGGCGTGCTTTGGCGAAGAGATCAGAGAAGGATTTGGGTGGCTCGGGCTTGGTGAGATCGGCGATTTTTTTGGCGAGGGTGGCGAACCCGCCTGGGGAATGGCCGCCTGAGGAAAAGGTGCTGCCTGAGGAAGAGTACATGGTTGCAGAGTTGATGGGGTCGTGGCAACCAAGAGCCATTTCCATTCGGCGGTAGGAGCCCCAAGCGTTGATGAGGACGGGGATGTCGGAGCCTTCAACGTTTTCGAAGAGGAGGGCTTTGCCACCACGAGAGTGGAAGCGTGGGTCGGCGGCGAGCGCGGATTTGCTAGGCGGGTTTGGGGCGGGGGATTTGCTTTCGCGGTCGGCGATGGCGGCGATATCAAGGACGGGAGAGACGCGCGTGCGGATACGCTTGAGCTCGCCTTGGGCTTCGAGGGCTGCGACAAAGGCGTGAAGATCGTGGTACATCGGGTGACTCTATGAGCGGGAGTAGGCGGGTGGCACGCTGGAACAATGAGTGAGGAAGAGGAGAAGCAGCGATGGCGAGACATGAGGTACTAGGTGAGGTGAAAGGTGAGGTAAAAGTAGAGAATGCGTCGGCGGCGATGCCGAGTGCGCAGCATTTTTCGCAGACGCGCGATTGGCCGGGGTATTTTCGCGCGGTGATCGGGAAGCCGCCTAGGGATACGTTGCTGGGGGCATTGCAGCGTTTCGATGCGGAGAGGTTAGTAGACGCAGAAGTAGCAGAGAGACCAGGGGTTTCAAGCGGAAAGTTTGCGGTGGACTTTGGATGTGGCGAGGGGCGAGACACGCTGGAATTGTTGGCGCGAGGGTGGCGAGTGCACGCGTTTGATGGGCATCAGATGGGGCTGGATTTGTTGCGAGAGAGGGTGCTTGATGAGTTGAAGGAGCGGGTGAAGGTTGAGTTGGCGGGATTTGCGGGGGCGCGGTGGGAGAAGTGTCAGCTGTTGAATGCGAGCTTTGCGCTGCCTTTTTGCTTGCCTGGCGAGTTTGCGGGCGTGTGGGCGCGAGTAGTGGACTCGATTGAAGTTGGGGGAAGGTTTGCGGGGCAGTTGTTTGGTGATCGAGATAGTTGGGCGACGATACCTGATCGAACGCACCACCAAAGAGGCGAGTTGGACGGGCTGTTTCGCGGTTTTGTTTTGGAAGAGTTGCGTGAGGAAGAGAAGGACAGTGCCGACGCGGCGGGTACGCCCAAGCATTGGCATGTGTATCACGTTATTGCGCGAAAGGCGTGAGTGGCTCGGAAGGCGTAGAGGCATACGAACGAGAGCAGATTGAATTTGTACGCGATGGACTTTGTGTGAAACGCGAGCGAGATTTGAGCGAACAAAGGCCACGCACATACTTGCAGATCGGCTAGCTGTGCGCTTTCGGCAGGAACTACCTAAGGACGATTCAGGATTGGGTTGATTCAGGACGAGGACGAGATTGAACCAGCATAAGTGAGTGTTTTTTGATCTAACTAGTTTGAGTGAGTTAGCATGAGCGAATTTGCATGAGCGAACCAGCATGAGCGAACCATCATGAGCGAACCAGCGACAGCAAAGAATACCGATGCGACGTGGATCGGCTCGCTTGGCACGCGCACGTATGGAGCGGGAGCACAGGGAATGGTACAAGTAGCGTCGGCGAATGAGTTTGTTGATCAATTCAGCGGCAGCAAAGGTGTTGGCAAGTTGCTCGCGGGAAGTTGGGCCATCGACCTGACCAATGTTTCCAAGATGTACAAGGGCAAGGTGCACGCGCTGCGAGGCGTAGACGTGCGCGTGGCGTCGGGAGAGATCTTTGGACTGCTTGGGCCAAATGGTGCGGGCAAGAGCACGCTAGTTAAGATTTTGATGACGATTATCAAGCCGAGTAATGCGGTGGGGACGGTATTGGGAAATTCGGTTGGGCACAAGCCGACGCTGGCGCGGATTGGGTATTTGCCCGAGCATCACAGGTTTCCAGATTACTTGACCGGTGCGCAAGTGCTTGATTTCTATGGCGGGCTCACGGGCGTAGCGAAGGCGACGCGCAAGCAGCGGATTCCGATGTTGCTTGAGTTAGTTGGAATGAAAGATTGGGCTAATCAAGCGGTGAAGAAGTATTCCAAGGGGATGCGGCAGCGGGTGGGGATTGCCCAGGCGCTGATGGCCGACCCGGAGATGGTGATCCTTGATGAGCCGACGGATGGCGTTGACCCGGTGGGACGGCGTGATATTCGCGATTTACTGATGCGCTTGAAGTCGCAGGGTAAGACGGTATTTATCAACAGCCATTTGCTGAGCGAGTTGGAGATGGTGTGCGACCGTGTTGCGATTATGGTGCAGGGAAAGGTCGCGATGCAGGGAACGGTGGATGATCTGACGATCAAGCAACGGTGGTACGAGATTGAATGTGAAGGCGATGTTGCGATAGCGGCGCGAGTGATCGCGGAGCTTGGTGTGTTTGATTGGCGAGGGACGCTGGTGCAGAAATCATTTGCGGGAATGGCTGAGGCGGCAGCGGGGCGGTTTCTTGCGGGCACGTTTGAATCGAGTATTTTGTTCGGGACAGATGAGCCGGGCGCGGTGCAGCCTTGCATCGATGCGCTGCGATCCAAGGGCGTGACGATTCGGCAGGTGAATCGCAGGCGGCCTTCGCTGGAGGATTTGTTCATGCAGGCGGTGACTGATCCGACGACGGGGGGTATTTTCAAGCCGGGTGCGAGAGGCGGAGCCGGGGCGAATGTGGGCGGGTCTTTGCATGGAAATCCAATTGCGAATTTGGATGTGCCGATGGGGATGAAGCCGGACGTGGTCGCGGGCGAGAAGGGAGGATCACGATGATCCTGATGCAAACCTGGGCGATGACGGTCGATGCGTATCGCGAGCTCAATACGAAGAAGCTTTTTTGGATCACGATGCTGCTGTCGGTGCTTGTGGTGCTGGCGTTCGCGGCAATCGGCAACAACGATCGCGGCTTGACGCTGTTTACGTGGACGTTTGAGATTCCGTTTTTGTCAACGGACATGATGTCGCGCGAAACACTTTATAAACTTGCGTTTGTGAACTTCGGGATCACTTTCTGGCTCGCATGGATCGCGACGATCCTCGCGCTGGTGTCGACTTCGAGCATCTTTCCAGACTTTATTGCGGGTGGCTCGATTGAGACGACGCTGTCGAAACCGATCTCGCGCACGCGACTCTTCTTTACGAAGTACATTCTTGGGCTGTTGTTTGTCGGGATGCAGGTGCTGGTCTTTACTACGGCGAGCTTTCTTGTGATTGGTATTCGTGGCGGGGCATGGGAGCCGGCACTCTTTCTCGCGGTGCCTGTGGTTGTGATTTTCTTCTCGTACTTATTCAGCGTGTGCACGCTGCTGGGGCTGATCACGCGATCAACGATTGCGTCGCTGCTCATCACCCTGCTGATGTGGTTCTTTTTATTCTGCCTGAATTCCACCGACAACATCATTCAGTCATTTCGGATTGCGAACGTAGTGACGGTTGAGACAATGCCCGCGCGGATCGAGCGGCTAGAGAAGGCGGCTACGTCTCAGTTTAATCGCGAATGGATTAAAAAGAACACGCCTCAAGTAACGAAGGATGCGGAGCTGGATGCCGCCGAAGTTGAAGCCGCCGAAGTTGGAGATGCCGACGACCAGAGCAAGCAAGTTGCGGCGTTACCTGCGGATTCAACCAGTGCGGTGGATGTGGCTCGTACCGCATCGAAGCCTGTGGTTGTGGCTACGCCTCCGGTGCCGACGGCGGAACAGTTAGATGCGCTCAATTCGCGATTGAAGGATGCGCGCGAAGACTTGGCGCGAGCCAAGAAGAACCAGCGGAATTGGCGCTTGGCGTCCAGCGTGAGCACGGGTGTAAAGACTGTTCTGCCCAAGACGCAAGAGACGGTCGCGCTTTTGGAACGCTGGCTGGTTGACTTAGCTGATTTGCCCAAGCCGCCCAATTCCGACGCGGATGAGATAAGCCCGTTTGGTGGCGCGAACCAAGCCGAAGTTCAAAGCCGGATGCAAACGCGCATACGCGGGCAGAGCCTGTGGTGGGTGTTGGGCACGTCGCTGGGGTTTGAGGCTGTGATTCTGGCGATTGCCGTGTGGATCTTCAGGAGAAGAGATTTCTAAGGCAAGACCATCATGCATTCGATATTTGGGAATACAAAGACAAAGGCATGGCACGCGCAAACGCCGAAGGTAAGAGCTGAATCTGATTTGCGAACATCACAGAACTTGCAGCAGATGTAGGACAAAGATGGGATGCCTGTGCCACGTGAAGTGGTAGGCATGTCTCAAGATGGTTTTTACGGAGATGGTTTTACGAAGGTGGTTTTAAGGAGATGGTTTTAGGCTTTGGGCTTGCCGAGCCATTGCATGGTGAGTTCGACCGCGGCTTTGGTCTGTACGTCCAGGGGCACGCTCGCGAGTGAATACTCACCGATTCGACGAAGGATTTCCTGTGCGTCTTTGCCGTATGCCGTGCGAGATGGTGGCACGGGTGGGTCGCAGGACAAGTACCAATTTTCGCGATGGTCAAAGACAGCCGCGACAAGATCAGGGCGGAGTTTCATGGGCAGGCTCTGGTTCGCGCCCGCGCCTTTGAGCATTTTCTCGGCGGAAATCAGAACGTTCGGGTTGGCACGATTCACAAGCAAAGGCCCACGCATCCACGCGACGCGATCTTCGGGCGCGTGCGTTGCGTCGGCGAGGACGGCTTCGAAAAGTTCCATGGCGGGGGGCGTGCCATTGTCGCACATACATTGAGCCGCGAGGTGTTTCCAAGGTGCTTTGGGGACAGAGTGTGCTTTCCACAGCGCGACGCCAGCGAGGCTTGCGGGGCGGACCTCAACCATGGCCTGAATCATGAGGTTCTGCCTAAGTTCAATTGAGGTGAACCAGGCATCGTTCGCGAGCGTGTCGAGGGTTGTATTGGAAGCGGCACAGCGGTTATTCATCAGGTCTTTGATGATCCCTGCGAGGCGGAGTTGGCGAGGCAAGCCGCGATAGTCCTCGGCGTTGTCGAGCGCGTTTACGAAATCAGGCTTGAGCATGTACGCGCGCAGCGTAACGTGTTCGGCTTCGTCGGTGCTTGAAGCGGCGCGCTTGGCGGCGTCGAGCAAGGGGCGTGGTTCTTTCGTGCGAGCAAAGGCTGCGTCGAGTGATTCTGGCATGGCGATAGCCTTGTCTAGAAGTGGAATGTGTGCGAACAAACTGCGTCAGGCTTCGGCGAGAGATTGGAGCGTGCGCGGACCGGCGACGCCGTCGTTGGTAAGTGGTGGGTGATCGCCTTGCCACTTTTTGATGCCGCCGACGGTTTGGCCGCCTGAATCTGAGTCGATGGGGCCACAGGCGATGCCTTGGGCGGTAAGTTGTTCCTGAACCCATTTGACGACCGGGCCCTTTGACCCATATTGCACCATGTTGTTCTTGGCGGCGGCTTCGGTAGCGTCGTCCCACACGCCGGTCTCGGGAACCCCCATGATCTTCTGAAGTTCTTTGAGTTTGTCGGTGCCTGGAGTTGGCGGCGGCGGTGGTGGAGGCGGCGGAGGTGGAGGTGGGGTGACGGCGATCATGCACGGATGCTTGCGGATGTGGCGGGTTTGGAGGAGGTCAAGGTCCTGGCTTTTGGTGTAGCCATAGGACATGACGTTTTCTTCCCACGGATGGCCCTTGCCGCCTTTGCCATTGACTTCGTCCTGGCCTCCAACAACGCCGTTGGTGGGATCAGTTTGCGGATTGCCGCGATGGCGAAGGCCGAGCACGTGGCCGACTTCGTGGGCAATTGTTTGAGGCCAGTCCTCATCGTTCGGAGCAATGTAATCGGGCATGATGCAGCCATAGAGGCGATCAAGATCGTCGTCCTGTGTAGTAGGATCAAGGACTTTGCGTGCGGCGATATAGTCGATATCTTGTTGCTGTGTCCGTTTGGGTGAAGGGTCCATGGTTTTCATCTTGACGGTGCCCGCAGTGCTGTCAGGCGACACGCCTGTGGGTGGCAGCCATGAAGATGAAGGCGTGCCATCGAGCGTGACGTACGCGCTGATGAGGCCTGGGCGATCGGTCGCAACACCGGCGGCGCCGCCACCTGCGATGGATTTGATATAGCACAAGTGCATCGCGCCGGGGCGGAAGTTGAGGCGCATCGGGTGGGGTGGAAGGTTATCGTTGACGCCGACGGTCAATGTGTCGTCGGTGGTGTTGATGGTGTAGACGCTTGGGTTGGAAGCGTCTTCGACAGCTCCATCCCATTTGCGTTTGTCCGTGTCGGCGACCATCTTGACGCCAGCTTGATACAGGAGCACGTTGGCGAGCTTGATGTGCCTGGCGATGTCGGCGGTGGTGGCACGCGGGGTTGCGCCAGCGGTGGTGCCGACGATGAGTGAGGCACGGACTGGGATCTTCTTTGTGTATCCAACCCAGGCGCGAAAGAGAGAGAGGACCGGGCCAGTCGTGCTCCCCCAGCGAACTTCGATTTCGGCGGGTGAGATCGAGCCACTCGTGCCATAGGCCTTGACGAGAAGGACGCCGGAGGTTGGGCCATGAATCTTGATGGGGCCAGCTTTGACCACCCAGAAGAGGCGCGATTCATCAAGATTATGTGGTCGTTTGTAGGTGATGGCGATTCGTGCACAGAGGTTGTCAAAGTGTGCCTTGCCAGGCGTGATGATGGGGATGATCGAAGGGTTTGGTAGTGCGTTTAAGGCGAGGTTGCCGGTGAGAGCGATTTTCTTGGCGTGAATCGTGTCTTCGCCCTTAACGACGAGGCTGTGCATGTCGGGGCGTGGCGGCAGTTGATCGGCTTGCAGCGTGGGGACGACGGGGGAGACTTCGACGCGCGGGAGAAATTCGGTGCCGCCGATGGTGGTGAATTTGTCGGTGGTGGTGGTTGTTGTAGGCGTGCCACCGCTAGACGCGGAGCCGGGCGTAGAGGCGCTGATTTTCATGCTGATGTTGACGAGGTAGTTCTGGGTTTTGTCTATTACGCCGCCAGGGCTGCCGGTGAAGACGTTGTCGAGTTGGGTTTCGAAGGGGTAGTTGAAGCGAAGGGTGACGCTTCCCATATCAGTATTGAGCCACGAACCGATTTCAATAGTGGTGAACTTTACATCGACGTATTCGCCAGGCTTTTTCGAGCTGACATCCACTTCGGCGGTCCAGATGGCGGGTGGTAGGACAGCGTTTGAGCCGCCTGGCTTCATGGGGAAGATGTCGGCGGGCTTGCCCACGGCTTTGCCATCGACGGTGGCTTTGAAGGACCACTGCGACTCGCCCCAGACCGAGGAGTTGCGCAGGCAGTGAACGTTGCCAAAGACGACCTTTATTTTCGTGGTGGGCACCGGAGGAGCCTTTCAACACTGAAGTTCGGATGACGAAGAAACGTCGTATGTTTACGAGGAAGGAGTCGTGAGTGGGAGAATTCCTGCGGGCACGAGATACAGATTCATCGCCTAGCTGCCATGAACTTCTTTGAGTGAATCTTGCGTTGCAGAATCAAGATCGCCCGTGACATCGAGGCCTTGGTGTTCTTGGTAGAGGCGGATATTGGCGGCGAGGTCGGCGGTCATTTCGGCATCGAGAGGACAGTGGTAGCCCAAGTTGCGCAGGCGCTTGGCGGCACCAATGGGCTCGGTCACCGGGTCCATGGCACCAAGGTCGAGATCGATCACGCGTTCGTCGGGTTCGCCGGGGCGAAGGGTGAGTTGTGCACTGCGCGCACTTGGCTTGATTTTTTCGTGAAGTTTGCCCAAGCTGTCGGTGTTGCCTTCTTTGAGCACACCATCGATGTCGATTTTGTACCGTTGGTTGGCTTCGGGCTCAGGCTCGGGAAGAGGTTCATTTTCGAGAGGAGTGTCGTCGTATTCCCAGGGTTTGTTCTTTGCTGGATCCATCTCGTAAATGCTGAACTTGGATTGGTCCTTGAGGACTTTCACGATCAGATCGATGGGCACACCCTTCAAGCGAAAGCGATGGCGGATTTCGGTCGCGCCTGATTCTGCCGAGGTGTCAAACTCAGGGATGGTGACCTTGTCGCCTGGCAGCAGCAGGTCGGGAGAGATGCGCTCGGATTTAAGACCCGAGTTGCCGGAGTCGTCCCAGACGGTTTTCCAGTCAAAGCCTCTTTCATCAGCGATTTTGGCGATGGTGTCGCCTTGGGTGACGATGTGATCGCCGTCGCCGACTGGACCGGTGGCGTCTGGGGCTATAGGTGTGTTTTGGGTTGGGTTGTTTTGGGTGGCGGAATTGGGCGCGAGAGAACCTTGCGCAGGCGACGACGCCGAGGTTGGTTGAAGGTTGGAATTGCTGTTCGATTGGCCGCTGGAATTAAGCATAACTACTCCCTCTGGGGCGAAAGACCAGGTTGGTCGCACGCCCTAGGTGGAGTCTACATCCGACAGTTCAAGCGGTATTGTACCAGATACAAGGGCGACGTGAGACAATGAAGATGCTGTCGAAGGCTTTGGTGAAGGCTTTTATTTGGTGCACGCAGGTAAAAGGCAGGGTGGTACCTACTGACCTTACACGTTGGTTTGTTCGTAGTTCAATGGGTGCTGGGAGAGAAGCGATGTTCGCGAAGTAGGTTTACTCGCGAACGATCAGGTATCCAGCCATGCCTTGGCGAACCACATCGAGGCGCACGCCACGCTCCATGGAGGAGCGTTCGAGCTCTTTAGTGAACTCGGCGGCGTCCGCGATCTCTCGCCCATCAACGCGGACGATGACATCGCCGACAGCGAGCCTTCCTGAGGCGGCCTTGCCAGCGGGTTCAAGTTCGGCGACAACTACGCCATTGATCTGCGTGTAACCAAGTTCTTTGGCAATGGCTGGCGTGATCGAGCGGACGCTCATGCCTAGTGAAGGCACGACGATATTGCCCAGCGCCATGTTGAGATCGCCCAAGACTGCGGCGAGAGTTTGAGATTTGCCGTCCCGAAAGACTTCTATGTCGGCTTTGGTGCCTGGGGGAGCGATGGCGATTGCGGTGCGAAGGCGTTGTTCGTTGACGGCGACGCCTTTGAATCGAGTAATGATGTCGCCTTCTTGCAGGCCAGCGGTGGCGGCGGGGCTTGATTCAAGGACGCGGCGAACGAGAACGCCCTTTGGCATTCCGTTTTGCACCATGTTGGTGAGTTCGAGACCTAGCCAGCCACGCACGACGCGGCCGTTGGCGATGATGTTGTCCATGACGACTTGAACGATGGCGGCGGGAATAGCAAAGCCGATGCCTTCGTTGCCACCGGTGCGCGAGGCGATAGCCGAGTTGATGCCGATGATCTCGCCACGAAGATTAAGAAGCGGGCCGCCAGAGTTGCCTGGGTTGATGGCAGCGTCGGTCTGGATGAAGTCTTCGTACGTTCGGCCGGTTTCTCTGGGCGTAAGGCTGCGGCCCTTGGCGGAAACGATGCCTGCGGTGACGGTGTTTGAGAAACCAAAGGGGCTGCCGATGGCGACGACCCACTCGCCCACGTCGAGAGTTTCGCTGTTGCCGAACTTTGCGGGAACAAGATCAGGAGCGTCGATTTTGATGACGGCGAGATCGGTGGCTTCGTCGCGGCCAATGACTTTGGCTTGAAATTCGCGGCCATCGGTCAAGCGAACAAGAAGCTGCTCGGCTTGTTGGACGACGTGGTTGTTGGTGATGATGATGCCTTGGGCGGAAACGATCACGCCTGAACCTAGGCCTGAAGGCACGATCTTGTCCGTGCCCATGTCGAACATGCTTTGGCGGACGCGGATTCGCTTGAAGTTGGTGATGTGGACGACGCTGGGCTCGGCCATGCTGGCGACGCTTTTAAAGGCTTTGCTCAGGCGATTGGCAAAGGCGAGGTCTTCGTCAGAGACAGGTGAGACGGCGGGGGTTTCGATTGGTGTTGGGCTAGGTGTTGAGTTGGGTGATGGGCTGGGTGTTGAGTTGGGTGATGGGCTGGGTGCGACCGGCTTGGTTTGTGCGCACAGAACTGGTGCGTAGATTGTTGTTGCGCATGCGGCGGCGAGAAGAAGCCTAAATGCGTAGGTGATTCGACGATTGCTGCCAACGGTTGCCATCTGAGGAATCTCCGAAGTTGTGGAGGGATGTAAGCGTTTACAACTACGTGCCAGGTATTGGGTACTGGTAATTAGGTACTGGTAATTGGATACTGACTCTGCCGCGCTCGTATTTGATGCCTCGGGCGAGAAGTGGAGTCTTGAATACATATGAATTGAGAGAAATTATGAAAGGCTTTACACGCCGAATTCGGCCCAACTGCTCGAGGTTTCGGAGACGCGAACGCGTTCGAGAATGACGCTGGGCGGGAAGAGGTATGTGCGGCCGCCGGGCGCTTCGATGGGCTGCTTGGCGGCGATCCGCTCGGCTACGTATACAAAGATAGCCTTGGCCATGACTTCCGTCGTTGGATCTTGGTTGTCGAAGATCACGAGGCGATCAGTAAGTGAAGGCGTAAGTGAAGTGGTGGATGAATTTGTGCTGGGATTCGATTTGGTTTCGGGCGGGCGGCAATCGCGAAGCGAGGCGAGCATGGGGTCGGCGGAATTAACGGCCATGCTGTGATCAAAGCGGTCGATGAAGGCGCCGACGGCGTGCTTGATGGCGGCGAAATCGCAGACCATGTCGTTGGCGTCAAGGGTTTCGCAGGCGAGGATGATGTCGATTCGGCGTGAATGGCCATGAGGATAGCGGCAGCGGCCTGGATGCTTGTGGAGAAGGTGGCCACTTTCGACTTCAAAGGATTTACAAACGCGATACTTCATGGAGATGTTTTTGGCTGGGAAGCAGAGCGGGGTTAGGCGTGTTTGATGAGGACGCAGGAGTGGGGCGGTTTGTCATTGCACATTTTGCGTTCGTAGTTGGTGCCGACGACTTCGCCTTCTTCTACCCATTCTGGCGGAGAGAAGGGGTGGAGTGTGAAGAGTTGGCCTTGGGGGCGTGATGGGTCGCAGGCGCGGTCGAAGTGAGCTTGATCCCAGAGCCAGAGTTCGTCGTGATCGGTGACGATTCGAAGCTCGCCTTTCGGAGTGAGGGCGCGACTGGCTTCGATGAGGAAACGGTCTTGAACGACGCGATTTTTGTGGTGGCGAGGCTTGGGCCAGGGGTCGGAGAAGTAGAGGTGGAGGACTGAGACAATGCCTGTGGCGACGCGCCAGCGAAGGAAATCGCTAGCGTCGGCGTGAAGAAGGCGGACGTTTGTAAGTCCTGCTCTACGAACACGATCGGCGGTGTAGAGGTAGAACTCACGCTGCCATTCGATGGCGAGGAAATTGCGGGCGGGGTTGGCCTTGGCGTGGTTGAGGAGGAAGGTGCCTTTGCCTGGGCCGATTTCGATGTCGAATGGGTTGGCGCGAGAGGCTGGGGAGAACCAGCTGCGCGGATCGATATAACCTGCTGTGGGATCGGTCATTGCGCTATCGGGGAGGGGAGGGAGATCGGCGCGCGCGATGCCGATTGCGCCTGGCGCGTCGTCGAGATCTCTGCCGTTGCCTAAGCCGAAGGACATGGTGAGAGGGTAGGAGAGAGAGGAAGAACGGAATAGATATTGCGAGACGGATACGGCGGTGTGAATACATAGATCCAAAGTGGATCGAACGTCGTATAACCAGTTGATGAGGGGCAGGGAATAGGGCAAAGAAGGAGTGGTGTGGCGTTGATTGTGTGCCGATAAGCACTTATGGCGAGAGCGGTTGGTTGATGGGTGAGAGCTAAGCGTGTCGAAGAGAATGGATTCACGAAGATCAAACAAGATCGGAGGCGAGTTCCATGAGCAGCGCGAATGAATCAGGAGCTGGTGGGTTGGCTGGGCGCGAGTTGGC
The DNA here is from genome assembly GCA_038240875.1 of Phycisphaerales bacterium. Classification (GTDB taxonomy): domain Bacteria; phylum Planctomycetota; class Phycisphaerae; order Phycisphaerales; family UBA1924; genus JBBRGG01. The sequence goes on from JBBRGG010000019.1 coordinate 17,873, forward strand.
GGGTTTGATCGAGCAGCGATTGAGCCGACGCGAGTTCCAGGACCAGCATTGGAGCGGCACGTTCTGGGAGTATTTGGATTTATGTGTGCAGAACCCGCCGATTGTGCGGACCGCGTATCAACGGCTGCACGATGCGATTTTGTCGCATGGGTTCGAGCGGTACAAGCTGTTTAAGAAGGATTGTGTGCGGTACCACTTCTTTTCGGATCCGTTTGATCATGGTGCCGACGGAATCTTTGGGCTGGACTTTGCATTGATGAGCCTGGTGGACTTTTTGAGGTCTGCGGCGGAGGGGTACGGCACGGACAAGCGGATTTTGTTGTTGCACGGGCCGGTGGGTTCGAGTAAGTCGACGATCGCGCGATTACTTAAGAAGGGGTTGGAGCATTATTCGCGTACTCCTGATGGGGCGTTATATAGTTTTAGTTGGTTGCTGGATGAAAATTGCGAAGTTTCGCCGGTTTCGCCTGAGGCTTTGGAGGCGAACAAGGGGCATGAATTTAAATGCCCGATGCATGAAGAGCCTTTGGTGCTGATTCCGCGCGAGGCTCGCGAGGACGTTATTGCAAGGCTGAATGCAGGGTACAAACCGACGCATCACAATGGCAAGTTGAAGGTGCAAGGCGAGCCTGATCCATTCTGCCGGAAGATCTACGCGGACTTGATGGCGTTCTACCAAGGTGATTGGAAGAAGGCCATGGAGCATGTGCGGGTGCGGCGGATCACGCTGAGCGAGAAGGATCGCGTGGGCATCGGCACCTTCCAGCCCAAGGACGAGAAGAATCAGGACTCGACGGAGCTCACCGGTGATATTAACTATCGCAAGATCGCGATGTATGGGAGCGATTCGGACCCGCGGGCGTTTAACTTTGATGGCGAACTGAATATTGCCAATCGCGGGGTGTGCGAGTTTATCGAGGTGTTGAAGCTGGATGTGGCGTTCTTGTACGACTTGCTGGGCGCGAGCCAGGAGCACACGATCAAGCCAAAGAAGTTTGCGCAGACGTTTATCGATGAGGTGATTCTGGGGCACACCAACGAGCCCGAATACAAGCGGCTGCAGAATAACGAGATGATGGAAGCGTTTCGTGATCGGACGATCAAGATTGATGTGCCTTATAACATTCGGCTGGATGATGAGATTAAGATCTATCAAAAGGACTTTGGGCCCGAGCGGATCAAGAACATCCACATCGCGCCGCACACGCTGGAGGTTGCGGCGATGTGGGCGGTATTGACGCGCCTTGATGAGCCCAAGAAAGCCGGGCTGAGCCTGATGCAGAAGCTCAAGCTGTACAACGGCAAGAGCATCCCGGGGTTCACCGAGGATTCTCTCAAAGAATTGAAGGACGAGGCAACGCGCGAAGGGATGAACGGGATCTCGCCCAGGTACATCCAGGACAAGATCAGCAATGGGCTGGTCTCGCGGCAATCAATTGAGGAACGTTCGCTTAACCCATTTATGGTACTTAATGAATTAGAGAGCGGGCTGTCGCACCATTCGCTGATTAGTGATGAGAATACCAAGAGGCGGTATCGCGAGTTGCTTGCTGTGGTCAAGGAAGAATACGAGGACATCATCAAGGCTGAAGTTCAGCGGGCGATCTCGGCGGATGAAGATGCGATTCGGCGGCTGTGCATCAACTATATCGAGAGCGTTCGTGCGTATACGCAGAAGGAACGTGTCAAGAACCGGTACACGGGCCGGGATGAAGAGCCGGATGAAAGGTTGATGCGCTCGATTGAAGAGAAGATTGAGATCCCGGAGAGCCGAAAGGATGACTTCCGTCAGGAGATCATGAACTATATTGGCGCGCTCTCGCTCGATGGGAAGAAGTTTGAGTACAACACGAATGCGAGGCTGTATCGCGCGCTGGAGCTGAAATTGTTTGAGGATCAGCGCGACACGATCAAGCTCAAGAACCTAGTCTCCACGGTGGTGGATGATGAAACGCAGGCGAAGATCGACGTGGTCAAGCAGCGGCTCATCAAGAACTTTGGCTATAACGAAACGAGCGCGGCGGATGTGCTGAATTATGTTGCGAGCATCTTTGCACGCGGTGATACGAAGAGTAAGTAGGTTGGTTTCATTGGTGAGCATCCATGCACCCCTGGTCAAGGACCGGGGGTGTTATTTTGTGCGGGTGGATGTGGACTATGGGCTGCGCTCGCGAAACGCGTGCTTCACCTTAGCTAAAGCCATTCGCCTCGTTGAGGCGAGAATAGAAGGCAATGGGCAATGGGCAATGGGCAATGGGCAATGGGCAATGGGCAATGGGCAATGGGCAATGGGCAATGAGCAATGGGCAATGGGCAATGGGCAAGGGATGGAGGCGGGAGGCGGAGCCAAGGAGGTATTGGGCATTTGATACCGCTGAAGGCATCAAGGCAACAGGCAATGGGCATCAAGCCTGAAGGGGCAACAGGGTGGACAGTGACGCAGAAGAAGAAGCAAAGGGGCTGAAGACGCGCGAAGGATTCACAGAATAAAAAAATAGAATAATTAGATTCAGGCGTGACACCTGTGCCTCAAAAGTAGGTAAGCATTCTGTAAAGGATTGTTAAGACTTGACGCCATTGAGAAGAGCGAGCGTGGTGTCGGCCTTGGTTTGGCGAGCGAATTTGGTGACGAAGATTGCGGCTTCTTGAAGGAGTTGGGTGCGGATTAGTTCGCTGGCTTCTTTGGCGTAGTCGGTGTCTTCGAGGGAGCTCTTGATGCCGGCGATGGCTTCGAGTTCGGACTGGAGGGTTCGGGTTTGGCTTTCGAGATCGCGGTCGCGGTTGCCGACGGCGGCGCGCTCTTCGGCGATGGTTTTGATGGCGGAATTGACGTATTCGTCGGCGACATCGAGTTGGCCTGATGAGAGGTTGAAATCGCCACCAGAGTAGAGCTTGGAGAGGTTGAGAGATTGGACTGTGGTATCGGCGAGAAGTTTCTGGCCATTGAATTCGGAAGTGTTGGAGAGAAAGTCGATCGAGCTTAAAATGGAGTCGACTTCGAGTTGGAGGCCATCGCGTTCTTCGGCGGAGAGGGCGTCGCGGTTGCCTGCTTTGACGACGAGGGAGCGGAGGTCGGTGAGGAGATCGCCAACGGTTGATTTGGCGCCGTCGAGGGCGCCGATTGAGGCTTGCTCGAAGGAGATTCGTTCGAGACGAGTGTTGATGACGCGTTGGCGGACATTGAAATCGGTGATGGCAATTGAGCCAGCGGGATCGTCGGAAGCGCGATTGATCTTTTTGCCGGTGGCGAGGCGTTCGAGGGAGGTGTTGAGCTGGCGCGAAGCGGCGGCGAGTGGCCGAAGGCCGGTGTTGGTGGCGAAGCTGAAGCGTTCGATGGACATGCGTACAAAGATGATCGGGCGATTGGATGAGGTAGTGAAGGGGAATGAGTAGAAGGGACACTGGGGCAGAGTGGCAGAGTGGCAGAGGGGCAGTGTTGCACAGTGAACAGGGGGAAAGGCGGCACATGAGGCAGAAGCGGTCGAGACGCCACACATGGAACTGGCGGCAAAGCTAGCACAGGTAGATTCTGTGTTGGCTTGCGCGAGGCTAGCCTTGGGGATGGCACACGAGAATGCGCAGCAGCAATGGATGGCGAGAAGTCAGGGGCCTTTGACGCCGGAGGAGGCGCAGGCGTTTGCGGCGGGGTGGTACGCGGCGTGGAACGCGCACGATATCAATGCGATCATGACGTGTTATGACGAGGGGATCTCGCATTCGTCGCCATTTATCAAGAAGTACAACGGGACGGATGAAGTGGCACTGGTGGGTAAGCCAGCGGTGCGAGATTACTTCGCGCGGGCGCTGGTGCGGAACCCGACGCTAGCGTTTCATCCCAAGCATGTGACCACCGGGCTTGAGAGCTTGATTCTCGTGTACACGCGGATGACTGGTGACCTTGCGGCGGAGATCTTCTTCTTGAATGAAGCACGGTTGATCGTGCGTTCGGTGTCGCACTATGGGTGAAGCGGTGATGATTGTGGGCGATGAAAGGCGGCGCGTGTGCGAAAAGAGGCCTTAAGCCAAGCGAATGAGAAGCTTCAGCGCAACACGATCTTGGGG
>JBBRGG010000020.1:0-21709 GCA_038240875.1 Phycisphaerales bacterium
CACGAATACAGAACAGAGACAAAGCAACGGGACAAGGCATAGGTAAGGCAAGTCACCTGGGCAGGATCGCGGCGTGTATGGAGGCATGTTGTGGGAGCCTACGAGTCGGTGGACGCGACGCCCACGGTTGTGGACGCTGCGAAAGCAAGGCAGATCGAGCTCGTGCTTGAGAGCGTCGAGAGCCTACCCACGCTCCCGCCGGTAGCTGCTCGCTTGCTGACGCATGGTTCGGCGGACGATATTGATTTGAAGGGTGTGGTGCGGATTATCGAGAGTGATCCGGCGTTGGCGACGCGCATTTTGGGAATGTGCCGAAAGGCGGATCGCGGGCTTGGGAAAAGGATCACGACGGTTCGGCATGCGGTGGTCATGCTCGGGGTTGACGCGGTGCGATCGGCGGCGCTATCGGTCAGCATATATGACTTGCTTGGAAAGCAGCATCCTGCACGGCGCGAAGATGGACTGCAAGAAGAGACGCCCGCGTTTGATCGCGCGGGATTATGGCGGCACACGATTGCGGTTGCGTGTGCGGCCGAGCAGATTGCGCAAGCGAATCCAAACATACGGGTTGCGCCAGACGAGGCGTTTTTGGCAGGGTTATTGCACAATGTCGGGAAGTTGGTGTTGGAGCTTGTGCTGCCCAAGGCGTATGACCGCACGGTGCGGCTCGCCGAGCGACGCGCGAGCGATAGTGCGCCCATTGAGCGAACGTTGATCGGGGTTGACCATCACACGGCGGGCTTGCGGATCTGCACGCACTGGGGGTTGCCGGAGGCGTTGGCGCGGGTGGCGTGGTTGTATGGGAGGCCCCCAAAGACGCTGGCGCATGAGCCCGAGGCGCCGTTGATTGGGGTGGTGACGCTGGCGAAAACGATTTGTCGTGAGATGCACATGGGGTGGTCGGGAGAGTTTGGCCCGACGGCTTCGTCGGCGCGATTGTGCGCGGATATGGGCTTGCCTGCGTCGACTATTACGAATTTAATGGTGCCTTTGCACGCGGCGGTTGCGGAGCGATTGGCGGTGCTTGGGCTTGATGAGGCGACGACGCCCAAGTTGATGCTTGAATCGCTGACGAACGCAAATCGCCAGCTTGGAAGGCTGAATTCGGCGATGAGCGAGCGAGCGGCGCAAGCGGTGTCGCAAGCGGCGGTGCTCGAATCGATCGCGGCGTTTCATGTTGAGTTGCGGGGGGCGCGGTCGCTTAGTGAAGTTGCGAGTTGTGTGATTGCGTCGGCGCGGCGGGCGATGGGGGACGGGTTCTTTGCGATGCTGATGCAAGAGCCTGGGGATCGGCAGTGGCAGTTGCTACGGTTTGATGAGCGGGGAAGGTTTGCGTCGAGCACGCTGCTGGATCCGCCTGCGGGGGCCAAGGGGATGGCGATCTCGGGGTTTACCGATGGAACGCAGTTGTCGGTGGCGATGCTGGGGTTGCTGCCTTGGTTGGGAGATGAGCTGTCGGACGCAGCGGACCCTAGGACGCTGAAGTTGACGCCTTTGATTGGTGCGGAGGGGCATGGCGATGAAGGTGGCGGCCAGCGTGGTGGCCAAGGTGTGGGTTTGTATGGGGGCGGGCTTAATGGTGCATTTGGCGGCGCGATGCAGCGCGGAGAACGCGGGATACGTGAAGGAAATGCTGGGGGCGCAGGGAGTGGGGGGGGAGCTGGTGGAGCTGGTGGGGTCATGTTGGTGAACGATCGCGACTGGTCGCAGACGACCATCGGTGGCGTATCGGCACGGCTTGGGGCGCAGACACTTTTATCGACATGGAGCGCGGCACTTGCGTCGGCACTGGATCGCGAGCGGTTACGCAGGCAGAGCGAGGAATTAGCGAACGCGGCGCGTGCGATTGCCGAGGCGCAGCAAAGGGCGTCGCATGCTGAGGCGATGGCGCGGCTGGGCGAGGTGGCGGCGGGCGCGGCGCATGAGATGAATAATCCGCTGGCGATAATTAGTGGCCGGGCGCAGTTACTTTTGACAAGGCTGGACCAGCCCAAGGATCGTGCAGCGGCGCATGGGATCGCGGATGCAGCGATGAGTTTGAGCGAGTTGATTTCGAGTTTGCATTTGATGGCTGAGCCGGTACCGGTGAAGCCTGAGACGGCACCTTTGGCGGGTTTGTTGCGCAAGAGTGTGGATCGCGCGCGAGATCGGGTGAACACGCGGCGCGACGCGGAGATCGTGGTGATGAATGCGCCGGACATGATCAGGACTGATCCAGAGTTGTTCATCGCGGCGGTATCAGAAATGGTGGCCAACGCGTTTGAGGCGTGTCCGACTGGCGTGGTGCAGGTGACGGTTTCGCGCGAGCAAAGCGGGCGAGAGAGTGAGCAGCGCGGTACGCGTGTGGGGCGGCTGATGGTGTCGGTGCGAGACACGGGCTGCGGGATGTCGGGCAAGGCATTGCACCATGCGTTTGACCCATTCTTTAGCGAGAAGCCGGCGGGGCGGCAGCGTGGGCTTGGATTAACGCGGGCGCAGCGGATCGCGGAGGCTTTGGATGGGGAGATCGTGCTTGACAGCATTCAGGGGAAGGGAACGACGGCGACGATGATGGTAAGGCCGATGGTTATGTAAATGTGTGGGGGTGAGAGCGGGTACGAGTGGGTGAGAGCGTCGGGTTAAATATGTGTAGAGTGACATGTGGGGAAAGCGATTTGTGAGCGCACGCTGATTCGACGAGGAATGTCCTACTCTGGATGCCTATGGCCACAATGACCAAGCCGTTTGCGGGGATTGACCTTGGCGGGACGAACATGCAGATCGGCGTGGTGTCGCACGATTTGAAATTGCTCGCGCCAGCAAAGCGCAAGACCAAATCTGAAGATGGGCTGGACGCGATCATCGCGCGGATTGTGTCAGGCGTTCAAGAGGCTTGTACTACGGCCGCGATCAAGGTTTCGGATTTGGGTGGGATCGGTATCGGCGCGCCAGGGGCGGTTGATCCGTACCGCGGGATCGTGCTTGAGGCGGTGAACTTGCGGTGGAAGGATGTGCCACTGGCGGAGATATTGGAGAAGAGGCTGAAGGTACCTGTGATCGTGGATAACGATGTGAATGTTGCGGTTTTAGGCGAGAATGCGCTGGGCGCGGGGCAGCAATCGGCGAATATTTTGGGTGTGTGGGTTGGTACGGGCGTGGGTGGCGGTTTGATCTTGAATGGGAAGCTTTTTTACGGGCACTTTTTGTCAGCGGGTGAGATTGGGCACACGATTTTGTTCCCAAATAATCCCAAGGGGAATCGGTCGGTTGAGCATAATTGTTCGCGAACGACGGTGGTTGATCGGATTGTTCGGTTGATCAAGAGCGGGCAGAAGTCGTCGCTGGGGGACGAGATCGCCGGGGACTACGACAATGTGAAATCCAGGACGGTGGCGAAGCATTATCTCGCTGATGATAAGCTTGTGCGTGAGGTTGTTGATAATGCGGCGGACTTGCTTGGGGTTGCGGTTGCCAACGCGGTGACGCTGTTGTCGCTGGAGCGGGTGGTTGTTGGTGGCGGGTTGACCGAGGCGATAGGCAAGCCGTTTGTGGACAGGATTCATAAGGCGGCGAAGGAGTTGGTGTTTCCGGAAGCGTGCCGAAAGTTTGATATTGTGGCGAGCAAGCTTGAGGACAACGCGGGCGTGTTTGGCGCGGCGATGCTGGCAATTGAGCGCGTGCGCGAGGCAAAGAAGTGAGCGCGGGGATGGGTGCGTGGGGTCGTTTGAAATGGGCGGGCGCGGGGTTTGTGATGTGCGCGATTGGGGTTGCCGGGGCGATGGTGGCGTCGTACAGAAGTACGCCCGGGCGCGAGCCGAGTTTGGAAGGCAAGCAGACGCGCGACGGGGCCAAGGCAATGAATGTGGATGGTGGAAGCGGGGTTATTAATGAAACGCAAAAGGTACCGCGAGCGAGTGCGCGCGATGAAGTGGATGGCGCGAGGTTGATGGCGTTGCTGCGTGGGTTGCCTGAGGCGCGAGCCGCGGCGGGGACTCAGGCGGATCGCGATGGGCTCGTGCTGACGCAGGATATTATCGAGCGAGAGCTTGTCGCGCTTGGGTTTACGGTGACGCGCGAACGGTTGTACTGGACGAGCTATCCGGGTTTGCGCGTGATCGGGTTGGATGCGGATGGCGCGCCCGTGCTTGATCCCAAGCATCCGGTGCCTTTGGCGGTCAAGCCGACGACGGATGGACTGGCTTTGCGGCCGGCGCTAGGGCCGGTTGGTCCTTGGGAGAATCTGATTGTTGAGATTCCCGGCACGAGTAAGCCCAAGGAAATCGTACTAATCGGGGCACACTTTGACGCGTTTGTGCAAGCGCCGGGAGCAGATGACAACGGCACGGGAACAGCGGCGCTGTTGGAGCTTGCGCGAGTGTTGAAAGACAGGCCTTTGAAGCGAACGGTGCGGTTATGTTTTTTCAACCTTGAAGAAGTAGGGTTGGTTGGTTCGCGGTATCACGCGTTGGCGTGGGATAAGCGACGAGCAAACACGACGGATGCGGCGTTTGGCGAGACGATGACACTGATGGTGAGCTTGGAGATGCTAGGGTATTTTAGTGATGAGCAGGGAAGCCAGAGGAGCCCGATCTCGCCGATTGCCGGGGTGTTTGAACCGCCAACGGTTGGAAACTTTATTGCGATTGCTTCGACGCAGCCACACGCGGGGAAAGTGAAGGCGTTGGAAGCCGCGATGAAGAACGCGGAGCCGGGACTGGTGACGTTTTCGACAAGCATCTTTCCGGATATCGGGCCCAAGAAAGATGGGGCTGTGAAGACGCCTTTGCTGGCAATTGAGCGGACGATTCTAAGGTCGGACCACGCGTCGTTTTTGTTGATTGGTGAGCCGGGCGTGATCGTGACAGATACCGCGAATTATCGCAATCCGCATTATCACAAGCCTAGTGATCGTGTTGAAACGATCGATGTGGAGCGGTTTGTACAGGTGGTGCGTGCGATGGCGGGGGCGGTTGAGGCGATAGCGAATGAGAAGATGCTTGAAGGTAGTGAGAAATAAGACAAGGCAAAGACAAGCACTCGGGATCCGGTATTCGGCATTCGACAAGACAACGAAAGACAGAGCAAAGCCCTCTCTGTGAAAGAGGGGGGTGTACACAGGCAAAGACATAGAAGAAGGCAAATACAGAGGATGCTGGAGACCCAACGCGGCCTTACGCGGCTTCGTCGGCGCATTCCGCCTTGGTGCCACAGATTCCATCGCGGGTGACGTAGAAGAAGTCGGGGCTGATAGGGTAAGGCAAACGGCGGAAGTCGTGGTGGACGCGTTCGCGCAAGCGATCGACAAAGATATCCGGGCCTGGGGTGAAGCTGACGAACATATCGCGCGCGGGCGTGGCGACGTAGAAGTTGCCACCAAGGCGGCTGGCGAGGCGTTCGTGGAGGCCGGTTAAGAGAAGGCGGGCGGCGTCGTAACCATCGTGCTGGGAGAGGATGGCGGCCTTGCCACCTTCTTTGCTTTCGACGAGCTGGACTTCGAGTTCAGGAACGTAGCTATTGAGGTTTTGGCGAGAGATTTCGTCGACTTCTTCGACGGTAACTCGCCAGCGAAGAAGCTGTTCGGTGGTGATGCTGACGGTCATGTGGGGCATGTCGGTGACAAAGACGATGACCGTGTCGTTGACGAAGGGAACATGAGCCACTTGTTCACGAGAGAGGTGCGAGAAGATCGAGAGTGGCTGGATGCGGGGCATAATTCGCGCGCGAGCAAAGTCGAGAGACATCGCGCTGACTTGTAAGGCATCGCCCGCGAAAAGTTGATCGAGATAATGCTCGACGATTTCGGACCCACGACCGGGCTCATGGCGGACCATGCGGTGAAGGTTTTCAAGGTCGAGGCGGCGGCCATTGACGAGCAATTCTTGCGGGCCCACGAGATCGATTGCATATTCGGGGTGGGAACGACGCAGCATCTGCGCGACAGACTCGGCAAAGGCTTCGGGCTCGTGCGGCATCGAAGTCATCTACCCGCTCCTAGGGCAATTTGCCCAATCAACCAACACGCGCGGCACACACCGGAATCTCGCGTCAACGTGCGTCTGCAACGTCAACACTGCCGATCCGGGACAACGTCGAGTGCGAACGGCCCAACACCACTCGGGCCGTCGCGCACAAGACGCAGGTTTATCGACATGCGCTACGGATGGTGGCAACTGCTGTTGCACCATTCTTGCTCTGCGGGGGTTGGGTCGTGCAATGTGTGACTGTTGGTACTGCTATGCACGTCCCAAGAAACGTAGCTACGCCCGCAAACTCGATGATGAAGGCGGCGTGCTGGTGGGAACGAAAAAGCAGAAGGCGGGTTTAACACCAATGGCGCGCAAAAGGGAGTGGGCGCGGGTCCGAGAGTCATCAGATCGAGTGCTGGGTTTGCACAACTCAGAAGAAGTGGTATTGATACACAAGTGGTTGCCTGACAAGACCCGGACACGAAGTCGTTCGGGAACTATCAATCGGAATGGGCGAACCTTCGACCTGCGCGTATACTGGTCCTTGCGGCGGTGCCAAACGGCGTACGGGAGGCAAGCCGCAGGAAGACCGCGATATCGGGCGTCGGGTGTAACCCGTACGATACGCGAGGAAACGCTGGAGTACCGCACTGTGACCGAGCAAGAGATTGAAGCAAAAGTGATCGAAATCGTCGCGCAACAAATGGGCCACGACAAGACCAAGATCACCCGGACGTCTTCCTTTCAAGACGACCTTAACGCGGACAGCCTCGACCAAGTCGAGCTGGTGATGGAACTTGAAGAAGCCTTTGAGTGCGACATCCCTGATGATCGTGCCGAACAGATCAAAACGGTTGGCGACGCTGTGGACTACATCAAGTCCAACGCGCAGGCCTAAATTGCTGGCCAACTTTTGGAATGTCGTGCAGCGGCATGTCGAGCAGCAAGCCGAGAGAATCGGCATGGCGTCGGTACGTTTTTCGTGAGTCGGCTTCAAATAGATGAGGCCGGGCATGAAAATTGCCATTTGAAAGCGACGCTCCTGATCTTGTAATTGATCACGTGCAGGTATCTGGCTTATAGATAAATATTCCTGCCCCGATGGATCGAATGCTTGGCCAAGGCTAAAGAGTTGTATTGAGCCTGTTTCAATGTTTTTTTATGGTTGGCTTTTGGATTGGCTTAGGGTTTGGTACAACGTTCATACGCGCGAACGCGTGTGAGATAGTGCGTTTGATAGGTTCCCATGTAAGATGGGGGTCTGGTCTTTCTGATGGATGAAGCCGATTGAGGAATACTGATATGCTCGCGCAACACCGAGTGGTCATCACCGGCTTTGGCGCCATCACGAACCTGGGGTTTAATGCCCGGGATATGTGGGCCGCGATGCGCGAAGGGCGCAGCGGGATTAGCCGAATTGAGGGCGAGGAGTTCCTCTCACACAATGATCGCTGGGCGTGCCGAATCGCGGGGCAGATCAAGGGTTGGTCGCCGGACCCGGCGATCCTTGAATACCGGGAAGCTAAGCGGATGGACCGGGTTTCTCAGCTTGGCGTGTGCGCCTCGCACGAAGCGGTTCAGCACGCGGGCATTGACTTTGCCAAGGAAGATCAGGAACGCTGTGGCGTGGTTGTTGGTTCGGGCATCGGCGGGATTCGCACGATTGAAGATGGCGTCTTGGTTCTTCGAGACAAGGGCCCTGATCGCATCAATCCATTCACCGTGCCTCGGCTTATGGTCAACGCGACCACCGGCAATATCTCGATCAAGCACGGGCTCAAGGGGCCGGCTTCGGCGCATGCCACGGCGTGCGCTTCGTCGGGCCATGCGGTTGCCGACGCGATGAATTATTTGCAGCGCGGGCTGGCTGACGTGATGATCGTGGGCGGGTCTGAGGCTGCGTGTACGCCTTTGTGTATCGGCGCGTTCATGGTGATGCGTGCGCTTTCGACGCGGAACGACGCGCCGACGCTGGCCAGCCGTCCGTTTGATAAAGATCGGGACGGATTTGTGCTCGCCGAGGGTGCGGCGATGTGCGTACTCGAAACCGAAGAGCATGCCAAGGCGCGTGGCGCGACGATCTACGCCGAGTTGCTGGGCGCGGGGAACACCTGTGACGCCTCGCACATCACAGCTCCAGATGAGAATGGCGACGGTGCAGCTCGCTCGATGAAGATGGCATTGCGCGACGCGCGGTTGAATGCGGAAGACATTGGCTATGTGAATGCTCATGGCACGAGCACGCCTTTGGGCGATAAGGCAGAAGTCGCTGCGGTGATGCGGGTCTTTGGTACGCATGCTCGGATGTCGCAAGGTGGTAAGCTGATGATGAGCTCGACCAAGTCGATGCACGGGCATTGCCTGGGCGCGTCGGGCGCAGTTGAGCTGATCGCGTGCGTGCATGCAGTTCGTGACGGGGTGATCCCGCCAACCATTAATCTGGACCATCCTGATGAGGGCATGGATATTGATCTTGTGCCACACCATGCGCGAGAACGCCGGGTGAAGTACGCGATGGACAACACCTTTGGCTTCGGCGGCCACAACGTGACGCTGATCGTGGGTCGCTACGAGTAAGTCGGGCGTGGCAAAGGGCCTTCGCTGGCATAGTATTTGCGTGTTCCAGTAGCATGGGAAGCAATGCAACGCTCCAGCAAATCTTGCGCCTCGAAGTGCCAATTGTTGTGCAATTGGGTGCGCGGACCATGCGCGTTTCGGAGGTCGTGAAGATTTTCCCAGGGTACATTATCGAGTTGTCGAAAAGCTCGGAAGCCGAATTGGACATTTTGGTCAATAACGAGCTTGTCGGGACCGGGACTGCGGTCAAGGTTGGCGAAAACTTCGGGGTGCGGATCTCGTTCTTGGGCGATGCCAAGGCGCGGATCGCGGCGATGGGAATGCAATCTTCGGCGTCTTCGTCGGGAGGCGGCCGGAGTACTGAAATGTCGCCTGAACAGCTCGCCGAGGCGTTGTTGGCGGGGCAGATCTAGATCACTGCTAGGCCTGACGCGCTCTGATTCGTCCGGCTCGCATTGGCTCGCGTGGCATAAGCGACATCAACGACTGATGATTTGGCGCGAACTCCGCCATGACTTTATGGGCCATACGGTCGATGATTAATAGAAGGCGGTTGGCGTGCGCGGGGTCTATGCCCTTCGCGAGAGCCGCCTTTGGTTTGTACGTGTTGTCCTTTGTGCGAGGCTCAGACCCGATGCCCAGAGATATTCCCGTCGGCAACGGCGACCTGCTCATCACCTTTGACAAGTTTTATCGCGTTCGCGATATCTATTTCCCGCACGTCGGTCAATACAACCACACCGAAGGGCATGTCCAGCGCTTTGGCGTGTGGGTTGATGGTCGATTCGCGTGGGTTGAAGAGTCTACGTGGAAGCGCACGCTCAAGTATCGCCCGGGCACGCTCGTCACTGACGTGCTGCTGCGAAACGACGACCTCGAGCTGGAGATCTCGTGCAGCGATTGCGTGGATTTTCACGAGCCGGTGTACATTCGGCGGTGCGTCGTGCGAGATCTTGCGGGCAAGGACCGCGACGTGCGACTCTTTAGCCACTGGGACCTTTCGATTCGAGGTACGCCCGTTGGCGATACGGCGAATTATGACCCGGCGACGTCCGCCGTCGTCGTGTACAAGGACGATGCATATTTCCTGTTTAATGCTTGCGACGAGAACAAATGTGGCATCGATAACTGGGCCATCGGTACCAAGCGATTGGGTGGAGCTGAAGGAACGTGGCGCGACGCCGAGGATGGCCAACTCGGGCGTAACGCTATCAGCCAAGGCTCGGTCGATTGCACGGTTGGGTTTAACTTGCAAGTGCCCGCGGGCGGTTCGGCGTATGTGACAAGCTGGCTCGCGTGTGGCAAGAGCTATTCCGAAGTCAAGGCCTTGAATCAGCGCGTGCACGAGAAGTATCCCGAGCGGCTCATTTCGCGCACCGACGCCTATTGGCGTTTGTGGGTGAAGAAAGAAGGGCATGATCTATCGGAGTTGCCCGCGCCGGTAGCGGATTTATTCGAGCGCAGCCAGCTTGTGCTTCGCACGCAGATCGATAATGGCGGCGCGATCATCGCGGCCAATGACAGTGATATCACGCAGTTTGGTGGCGATCACTACTCATATTGCTGGCCACGCGATGGCGCGCTGGTGTCGTACGCGTTGATCCTCGCGGGACAGAGCGGGCTCTCGCGCGGGTTTTTCCGATACTGTGCCAAGGCAATAAGCCACGATGGCTATTTCCTGCACAAGTACACGCCCACGGGTGAGTTGGCAAGCTCCTGGCACCCTTGGATGCTCGAAGGCGTGAAGGTGCTGCCGATCCAACAAGACGAGACCAGCCTCGTGATCTGGGCGCTTCGCAAGCACTTCACGGCGTTCCGCGATGTTGAGTTTATCAAGCCTTTGTACCAGCCTTTGATCGTTAGGCCTGCGGAATGGATCTTGAAATATCGCGATCAAAATGGGCTGCCTCATCCGTCGTGGGACTTGTGGGAAGAGCGGCGTGGCGTGCACACGTTTACTGTTGCAGCGACGATCGGCGCGCTGCGAGCGGCAGCTGGATTCGCTGAGGACTTTGGCGAGCCGGATCGGGCGGCGGCGTATCGCGAAGGGGCCGACCGGATGGCGCTCGCGCTGGCGCGATACTTATGGGAGCCGACGAAGAAGCGATTTGCGAGAATGGCTGTGCCGCTCCCGGGCGGTCATTATCGATTGGACATGACCAGTGACTCGGCGAACTTCGCGTTGTTCGCGTTTGGCGCGCTCGATGTGCACGACCCAAAGGTCGAAGCCGAGATGGCCCACATTCGAAAGACGCTGTGGTGCAAGACGCCCATCGGCGGGTGCGCGCGGTACGAACGCGATTACTACCACCAGGTCGAACGCGATAACACCGAGCAAGTGCCCGGCAACCCGTGGGTCATTTGCACGCTCTGGCAAGCGCAGTATGTAATTGCCAAGGCGCGGTCTGAGACGGACCTAAAGGAAGTGGTCGAGTTATTGTCGTGGGCGGTTGAAAGGACGGAGGCTTCGGGCGTGCTCGCGGAACAGTTCCATCCGTATACCGGCGCGCCCATCAGCGTGAGCCCGCTGACATGGAGCCATGCGACGATTGTGATTGTGGTGATGGAATATTTGCAGAAGATCGCCGAGATCCGCGGACGAACGGCGAAAAGCGTCGGGGGTGGGAGTTCGGCCGATCCCGCCGCGGTAGTATTCCATGGGTGAGTGAAGAAGTACGTGGTCTTGCCGGGCTGGGCTTGAATCCAAACTGTGTTCAAGGCCTTTCGCGCACTACCCTCCGGCATGCCGAGATACTGCACGATTGGAGCCATTCCCGAGACGCTGCGTCAGAGCCGTGCCGGACCTTCGCACGCGATCCCGCAGGCGATGTCGGCGGAGCCTGACCTTGTGCTTGATGTGCGTGCATTTGAAGTTGGCCCCGATCGGCCTTTGTGCATCATTGCCGGTCCTTGCTTGCTTGAGAGCTTTGAGATGGCGCGCACTATTGCCCAGGCGGTGGTGACTGCGGCCAGTGACGCCGGTGTGTCGATCGTGTTTAAGGGTTCCTTCGACAAGGCAAATCGTTCGAGCATCAAGTCGTCGCGCGGGCCGGGCCTTGAACGTGGTGTGGAATGGCTCGCAAAGATTCGCGAAGAATTTCGTGTGCCTGTGACCACGGACGTGCACGAATCGTCGCAGGCGCTGGCTGTTGCGGAGCAAGTTGATATACTGCAAGTACCGGCGTTTTTATGCAGGCAGACTGACTTATTGTGTGCCATTGGTGAAGCGGCGGTGAAGTTTGGCCGTGCTGTGAATGTGAAGAAGGGGCAGTTTTTGTCGCCTGGCGAAATGGGCGGCGCGGTTCGCAAGCTCGGGGAAGTTGGTTGTGGCAATATCATGCTCACTGAGCGTGGAACCACCTTTGGATATCACCGGCTGGTGAATGATTTCATTGGCATCAAAGACCTGATGCAGCTTGCGGTGGCAGGTGGCCCGCCGCCGGTGTGCTTTGATTGCACGCATAGCACGCAAACCCCAGGTACGGGCGATACTACGGGCGGAAGGCCCGACGCGGCGCCGATGTTGGCGCGTGCCGCGGTTGCTGCTGGGGTGCACGCGGTATTCATGGAATGCCATCCTGAGCCCGCGTCGGCACAGAGCGACGCGAGCACGATGCTGGCGCTGCGCAATGTGCCCGCGATCATGAGGCAGATCGCCGCGATCCACTTGGTACTTACCAAGGCATAATGGAAGGATGCTGTGCGCGATCAAGTTCGAATCCAGCCGAACCTTGCAACAACTCACACACCTCGCGTGAACCGTGTAACGCGGCTGGCCCCTTCGCCCACCGGCTCGCTCCATTTGGGCAACGCTCGGACATTCCTCATAAATTGGGCCATCGCACGCCAACGCGGCTGGTCGATTGTCCTGCGCATCGAAGACCTCGATACGCCTCGCATCAAGCCGGGCGTCAACGAGCTCACCATTGATCTACTCACATGGCTCGGCATCGACTGGGACTCTGGCCCAACGCTCCAAAGCACCGACCTCGCCCCCTATCGCGACGCCATGCAAACTCTCGCCAGTAAGGGTCTCTGCTACCCGATTACGGCTTCGCGTACCGAAGGTGCGAGCGACGGCGCCTCCGCCCCGCAAGAAGGCTCGCACGAAGCTCGTTTCGCAAGCGTTAATCGCCCGCGCGTATTACCAAGTTCCTTCGCGTGGGATGCCTCGGCGAATGCCGCGTGGCGGTATGTGACGCCCGAGGGCGAGGTGACATTTATCGATGAGTTCGCTGGGCCTCAGAAGTGGAACCCATCGACGAGCGTCGGGGATTTCATTCTTTGGACTAAGCGCAACCAGCCCGCATATCAGCTTGCGGTAGTGGTGGACGATCACCTTCAAGGCGTGACCGATGTGGTTCGCGGCGATGATCTGCTCGATTCCGCCGCGAGGCAGTTGTTGCTCTATCGCGCGCTGGACCAGCACGCCGAGCCGACGTATTGGCACCTGCCTTTGGTCATTGGCGCCGACGGTAAACGGCTCGCAAAGCGGCATGGCGAATCGCGTCTTGATATGTACCGAGCCAAGAGCGTGCCCGTCGAACGCGTTATAGGGTTGATTGCGCAGTGGTGTGGGATTGATCAAGAAACTTCGAGAAAGCAGACTTTGTGCCCGATGTCGGCTGCCGAGTTTCGCGAGCGGCTTGATCTCCGTACCATCTCCAGAACTCCGATTGTGTTCACACGCGAGGATGACGCATGGTTGCTGAACGCTCGATGAATTCCAAAGCCAACACGCTGATGCTCAATGCCCACGCAAGACGAGGGCGCGATGAAGCGGTGCGAGCGGCGATGCGTGCGATTGTGCTCGCGTTTGCTATTGCGAGCGGCTGCATGCTCACGGCGTGCAGCGACGCCACTACCACGCCCAAGGTTTTGCCCTCGCCAGCGCCAGTACTAACGCCGAAGGTTCCTGATCAATCAACTCAACCAAGTCCAGCTCAACCTACTTCACCTCAATCCACGCCCAATCCGCTGATCGTGCCGCCGCCAACGCCAGAGAAAAGTTCACAAACTGGCGCGAACCCAACGCTCGAAAGAACCAAGATCACCATCGATGGTACCGATTTCGATCTCGAACTCGCTGTCACCGATGAGACACGATTCCATGGCTTGTCCGAACGCGCTGAAATCGCCGAGCGTGGTGGCATGATCTTCGTCTTTCCTCGTGCCTCCATAACGCACTTTGTCATGCGTGATTGTCCGATCGCTATTGATATTATCTTCTTGAACGCCGGTGGCAGGATTACCGCGATGCACGCAATGCAGCCCGAAACTCCGCGTACAGAAGCCGAGAAGGTCAACATCGCGCCGGGCCTTGGCGTACCTTCGTGGACATGGACCAACCCGGTATACGAGTCGCGCCTCAAGAAGTACCCATCCAAGTTCTCGGCACAATTCGCCATTGAACTCAAAGGTGGTACTCTCGCCAAAATGAAGCTTAAAGAAGGTCAATTGATCGAGTTTGACCGAGCGGCGTTGATCGCTAAGACCAAATAACCAGCATCAACTATCGGTGAGAATCTTCAAGCTCCAGTTCAAACCGCCAGTTTTGCACAATTGCGATCGTGATCGCGTTGATGTCACTCATGCATCGAGCGCGTGTTCGAAACTCGTCGCATACATCTCCCAAACCGAATATTCATCACAGTCATTGAACATGTCTTCATGTACCGAGCTTCTCACGTGCGCGAACATCAAGCCTAGATACGAATCTCTATCTCGTCGATGCACGACTGTGACGAAGTAATCCGCATCGTGATCATTCGCATGTGTTGCATGTCACTTTGGTTCTAGCTGCAGCCCTGTCTTGTGCTTTGGATGCGACCGGTACTTGTTAAGGATCATTGATGCCAACGCCGGACGTGCCCACCATCTTTGCTGCGTGTGAAACCAACCACACCAAGGCTTTCGACGCGTTTCTCGCTGAAATCCTCGTGGCGTGGCCCGGCGGCGTAGTGCCTCGTGTCAAGCGTACACGCCTTGATGAGCTTCATGTCCGCGCTCGAACACTCCGCGAAGATGATAATTCAGTCGTACTCGCGTTCACACCAAAGACATACAGCGCCAACTCGATGGATCAACTTCACGATACATTCCACGAGCAATCTTTGCCCGCAATCATCATGTGCGAGAACGCCGACACGTGGCGTGCGCTTCAACACGATGGCGTCATCTTTGAAGAGCACACCACGCCTGCCTACATCGTGGCCGCGATGTTGTATGCGCTCGGAGAACGCCAAGGCATGGTCCGTGTTCTCTCGCGTGAAATTACTCTCGCGCAGCGTTGCCAGGCTGGTTTCCGAGTCGAGATGGAACGGCTGCACGACGAACTCCATCTCGCGGCGAGTATCCAGCGCGAGTTTGCGTATGCGCCGTTTCCCAAAGTAGACGGGCTCGATCTGGCCGTCGTCTTCAAGCCGATGAGCTTTGTCAGTGGCGATATATATGCCGTCGAACGCATCGGCACACACCACGCGTTCATCTTTCTCGCCGACGTCGTGGGCCATGGAGTTCCTGCGGCACTCTTGACCATGGTGCTGCGCAACTGTCTGATCACGGCTCGCGAAGGCGTGCCGATTCCGCCCAGCGAAGTCCTCTCGCGCCTCAACGAACGAATGTGTGATAGCCAGCAAGGCTCAGGTCGCTTCGCAACCGCGCTTTATGCGCTCTTTGACTTGCGCACCCGCCGATTAACGCTCGCAGGTGCTGGCCATCCCGCCCCAATCCTGCTCAAAGCGACTGGTCGCCAAGCCCTTGAAACCCAAGGCCCGCTGCTGGGCGTCTTTGCTGAGTCGCAGTTCGACGAAGTCGAAGTCGACTTCAGCATCACCGACACGCTCCTCATGTACACCGACGGGCTCGACCTCGCGCTTGAAGCCCTCGCGAAAGAAGTTGGCACACGCCACAGCATCGATACCGTCGCCACGCTTGTCGAGCGAGCGAACATTGGTGAAAACGCATCCGCATCGTGTCTCGTGCGCGAGATCAGCGCCTTGATCGACGAGCAATGTGGCAGCCTTCACCAACTTGACGACATTACTATTCTCGCGATCCGAGGCGTAGCGTCCACAGCAGCCTCGACAATCGAAGCAAGCCCGAACGCAGATGCACACATGCCGCGATCACTGCCAAGTACCAACGCGGCGTAAGTATTCGCTCGCATGAGTTCGCGCGCCGTATGCCAAATACCTACTGCAACCATACATTCTCACACGACACTTTGCCGCGTGTGCTCAGTTATCTCATTGTGTAAGGCGTGAACCATCGATGGTCCAGATTGTACCACCGCCGCCGACACTCGCTCCGAAGTATGTACCGCGAACACGTTGGGTAAGGCTTCCAATCAGGCTCATCAACAACGACGCCGCCGCACTTCAAGCAGCGCATGCCATCGCTCGCCACCAGTTTCTTCCGTAGTTGCAACATTAAAAAGTGTGGCGCCAGCGCTAGCATGCACGCAATCGAGAGCGATATCACCGCGATCGATGCTACGACACCGAGATTCTTTAGCCCGGGAATGCCAACGAACAATCCGACCGAAATCGGCAGCGTCAACGCAAACACAATCGCCGAGTTGTACAGCGTGCGAACCACATATGCCCAAAATAGCGCACTGGCAAACTTCATCGGCGGCATAACAAAGGTGCCTATTGGCCCCGGCGTCGTCGGCGGCGTCAACGGCGGCGAGCCATCGCTCTCAAAGTTCATGGGTGATTAGGGTGAAGCATCAGGTATGTTGCTTTCGAGAGCGAAGAGAGTCTATCGATTGTGCTAGTTCACGCTGCGATTCGACCATGTGCTATTCAACTTGTGCCACCTACGCCGACAATCCTTGAAGTCGATCACTCGTCCGCACTCCGGGCAAGGCGAGCCATCAGGCCGATCCGCGACCATGTACCTACATCCCAGACACAGCTTCTCATCAGCAGCTTTCAAGTCCACGGTATTTTTCACGTTGTACGCGAAAAACATCCAAGATAATGGAATCATGATCGCGATCTAGGCCACAATTATGTAAATTATTGGGTCCGCAAAGGGCAATTTCAGTACATCAAAGAAAAGATACTTCAATGGATATTGTAACGCGAACAAAACAACAAATGCTGACACGAACACGTACGTGGCCGCGTATGCACGAAACAACGCACTTGGATAACGGTTTGATCCTGTTAATGGTTTCGTTACGCTATCCACCATCGCGTCGCCGCGTGGTTATTGTAACTCTCCAGCATTATCGAGCACCCGTTCCTGCATAGATGATTATTTCCCCACGGCTTCATGCTCGCTTCGAGGTTCGCCACGTTCTCGCCGTACCATCTAGTATGAGCGAACTTTTCGGGGCGGCCAGAGCCGAAGCCGCCCAGCGCATCTTGCCGCTGGCCGTTCGCATGCGCCCGCGAACTCTCGACGAATTCGCTGGCCAGTGCCACATTCTGGGCCCAGGCAAACTTCTTCGCCGTATGCTCGAAGCCGACGCCATCACCAGTATCATTCTACATGGCCCTCCCGGCACCGGTAAAACCACTCTCGCCGAACTCGTCGCCATCCACACCAAGCGCCACTTCGAGCGCGAGAACGCTTCCAGCGTCGGCGTCAAGCGCATTCGCGAAATCATCGACGACGCCGAGCGCCGCCTCACCCACGACAAGCACCGCACCATCCTCTTCCTCGACGAGATCCATCGGTTCACCAAATCGCAGCAAGACGTGCTACTCAGCGACGTCGAGCGCGGGCTCATCACGCTCATCGGCGCTACCACCGAGAACCCGCTCTTCGCTGTCAATTCCGCACTTGTCAGCCGCAGCACGCTCTTTCGCTTGGAGCCCCTAAGCCAAGACGACATCATCGCGGTCCTCCGCCGCGCCATAGCCGATCCAGCTCGTGGCTACGGCAAGCTCGCGATCGACGTCCACCAAGACGCGCTCCGCGTGTGGGCGATCAAGTGTGATGGCGACGCGCGTCGCGCTCTCACGGCTCTCGAAGTCGCCGTAGAATCTTCGCAGGCTACCAAACCAGCCACGCCTTCTTCGCTCTCGTCCGCCTCCTCATCTTCGCACGCCCCCGTTTCATTACACCCCGCGCCCGCTACACCGATCATCATCGATCGCGCAATCGCCGAAGATTCCATCCAGCAAAAAGCCGCGATCTACGACGGCACCGGCGACGACCATTACGACACCATCAGCGCCTTCATTAAAAGCGTTCGAGGCAGCGATCCCGACGCCGCAATCTATTGGCTCGCTCGCATGCTCGACGCCGGCGAAGACCCACGATTCATCGCCCGCCGCCTTTCGATCCTCGCGAGCGAAGATATTGGCAACGCCGACCCTCGCGGAATCATGGTCGCCGCCGCCTGCTGGGAACTTGTCGAACGCATCGGCATGCCCGAAGCCCGCATCACCCTTGCTCAGTGCGTCACCTATCTCGCCCTTGCCCCTAAAAGCAACGCGAGTTACATGGCAATCGAAGCCGCACTCGCCGACGTGAAGCAAGGCCGAACCCTCCCCATTCCCGTGCACGTAAAGGACAGCAACGTTCGCAAAGCCAGCGAACTTTCCGCTGGTGGCGATGGCTCTTCTCGCCCCGCCGCCGCGTACGCATATGCCCATACCCAAGGCGTCCGTGATCCGCACCTAGGCATCGTCGGCACACAGGAATACCTCGGCGTCGACAAACGCTATTACACGCCCACAACCCATGGCCATGAACGCGTGATGAGCGAAGCCCTCGGTCGCGCCCGCGCTATTCGCGCCGGTCTGAATACGCCGCCGCACGAAGAGGCCGCGCCGTGAACCAATCGCAGGACCATAATCCTGACAGTTCAAATACTGACTCTGCCAAGCGCACGATGCGTGCGCACGTTCGTGGTCTTCTTACGAAGCTCGAAGCGCAGAATCCAAACTACTTCGTCCAGCGTGGTGCGCACATCGCTGGCCGCTTGCGTGCGATGACAGAGGTCACCAGCGCGCGAACGGTCTTGGCCTATTGCCCGTTGCCTCGGGAACCCGATTTCACCAGCCTCTTCCCGCACCTGCGTGGTTTGGCGTTACCAAGGGTGAACGCCGACGCGGCTAACGAGCCGGGCACTATGCGCGCGCGAGACATTTCGTCAAAGCGAAGCCAAATGGCAGCATTCGCCATCGACCCACACCAGTGGGAATCAGCCTTGGTGACAGGTTACTTTGGTATTCGGGAGCCAAACTTCGCCTGTTTACGCATCGATCCAAGCGAGATCGAAGTCATCCTCCTGCCAGGTCTTGCGTTTGATTCCTTCGGCGGACGTCTAGGCAAAGGCCGAGGTTTTTACGATGTCTTCCTAAACGAAAATTGGCCCACAGGCAAGCGGCCACTCTTGATTGGAATCTGTCTGGAAGAACAAATCGTTGATCGCGTTCCTATGGCTGCATCGGATGTCTTTGTTCGCCGCGTCGTCACCGACCTGCGAACACTAGAATGCAGCGGCAACTAAGCCAACGTGCTCAAGACTTCGCCTGTTTGTCTCTACATCCCTGCTTGTCTCTATCTACCCTTTTCTCTATTTACCTGATTCTCTCTGTTGACAATGGAGTTGAATCTTTGCGCTCGGGAAGTTCGTGGGAATGCGCGATGGAACGCCGATAGAAACTTTCGCGCGTGTCAAATTGGGCACGCCACCATTCACAGGAAGGATCCAACATGGCTCTGCCATCTCAAATGGAACGCAGCGCGGACTACGGCAAGCCCGTCATGGGCCGAACCTCTCGCACCAAAATCACCCCCGCAGCCAGATACGCAATCGCCGCGGGCGCGGTCGTCCTCGGTGGCTTCGCCATTTGGGGCCTGGCCTACGCTTTCAGCAGCGGTCCAGAAAAAGCCGGTGCGAACGGCATCGCTCCGATCAACGATTCAAGCATCACCGCCAACACACCCAAACCTGTTGAGCCCGCGGTTGGTACGCCACCACCAATCTCACTTTCTCAGGGCGCTTCGCAGGGTTCTAGTGCGCAGATCACGGGCATCAACGCACCTAGCGGGCTTGGTCGCGCGGTTGACCCCACTTCTCCTAGCGGCACCCGTCCCCTACCTGTTGATGTAACTGCGCAAACTGGGACTGGGAATTTAACCGCAGGCATGGCGCCAAATACACGTCCAAATTTGGCTCCTGCAACTACGCCAACCAACGCCCCCTCCAACACGCCCACTAACACGCCCACCAACACGCCCTCCAACACGTCAAATCCGGCCACAACTTCCGTTACCCAACCCAACACCCAACCCATCGGCCAGTCAATCCTCCCGCTCACGCCCACCGCATCAACCGTCGTCGTGCAGCAACTCATCGCCGAGGGCGACCGCCTTGTCGCCTCCGGCAAGCTCGTCGAAGCTCGCGTTACTTACAGCAAGGCAATGCTCCATCCCGACGCCGCCTCGAGCGACAAGTCCTCTCTTCGCACCAAGCTCACCACAATTAACGATGACCTCGTTTTCTCAACCAAGGTGACGCCTGGCGATCCGCTCGTCGAGTCGTACAAGGTCGTTTCGGGTGACAGCCTCACGAAAATCCGTAAAAAGCGTGACCTCGCAACCGATATGGGCTTGATCGCTCGCATCAACAAAATGGCCGACCGCAACGCCCTCAAAGTTGGCCAGACGTTGAAGCTCGTCCGCGGGCCATTTCACGCCGTTGTCAGCAAGAGCGACTTCCGCCTTGATCTCTTCACCGGCTCGCCCGACGAGCCTGATCGCTGGGTCTATATCAAGAGCTATCGCGTCGGCCTAGGCGAAGGCAACAGCACGCCTGTTGGCTCGTTCGTCATCAAGAAGAACAGCAAGCTTGAAAACCCGCACTGGGTCAACCCACGCACCGGCGAAAAGTTCAACAAAGAAGATCCCAAAAACCCCATCGGCGAACGCTGGCTTGGTTGGCAAGGCGTTGGCGCGTCCGCCATTAACACCGGCTACGGCATCCACGGCACTATCGAGCCCGACTCCATCGGCCAGCAACGCTCCATGGGGTGCGTCCGCCTTGGAAACGAAGACGTGGCCCAGATCTATGACATGCTGGTCGAAGAAGTCAGCGTGGTCAAAGTGCAGCCATAAGTTACCGCCTCGCCTAAATATGAGTTTAAATCGAATTCGCAATACCCCTCGCCCACTGAGGGGATGTTTCTATCTGGAACGCGCGACCCAGCCGTGGCCACCCAAAGCTTCGCCGTTAATCGGGCGGCTAATCAATTTCGCCGCCATTCTTGTAAATTATTTCGTGTCGTAACAGGGCATCTTGAGCCTGCGAATCGGCACTACCTTATCAGGGTGTGTGGACATGGTCAAAGTGCCCAGATGGCTTGGGTGGACTGTCGCGTTTTGACTTGACATTTTCGAGTTAAACGGTCGTTGATAGTCAACTTTGCGCAGCGCTTTCGCCTATTATTGATGGCTTGCTTTTGTGCTCTTTCTGGAGCCTGCCATGGGATCCAAAATGATCCTTTATCGCTCACAACCACCAAAACTGTGCATCGGTCTAAGCATCAGTTTAGAAGTGGCATCTGCGATTAGTTTGGTAGGTACTTTCGTGAAGCGTATCGTTGTCCAAATATAGACATAATATTATCTTTTTGTGTTTCTCTCCAATCAAAGCATAAAGCAGTAAAACGTAGCACTTAGCACTTCGATTCGTACCTGTTCAGAATGGTCCCATCCGCTTGTCCCGCCCCCCGCCAGCCATTTCGACTCGGCCATACTCGAATCACAAACCACATCATGTCCGATTCAAGACAGTCCGACTCAACACACAAGCCAACCGCCATGACACCACAGAACAACACCAAGATGGACGCCGTCGCGAACGAAGCAACCTCGCGAATCGAAGACACCAGCCTTCCCTTGCACGAAGGCAAAGCTGACTCCGCGACCAGCGATGCAAACGCCGCTGGCGTCGCCGCCAACAATGATCTCACCCGCAACGACGCGGCCTACGGCGCGGACCAGATCCAAGTTCTCGAAGGGCTCGACGCTGTTCGCAAGCGCCCCGGCATGTACATCGGTGGCACCGGCCTCAACGCCCTTCATCACCTTGTCTACGAAGTTGTCGATAACTCCATCGACGAAGCCATGGCTGGCCACGCAACCCTCGTCGATGTCACCATTCAGCCCGACGGTTCCTGCAAAGTCGTCGACGACGGTCGCGGCATCCCCACCGGGCC
>JBBRGG010000021.1:0-21447 GCA_038240875.1 Phycisphaerales bacterium
TGGATCAATCAGGCCTCGTGATTCCCAAGGACGCGAGCAACGCCGCGAGGTTCGCGTCGTCGCGCTGTCGGACACCGAGCAACTCGACCGACGCATGGCGATGGTGCAAAGGCTCGAAGCAGCGATGGACGAATGTTTGGATCAAGAGCAAACGGTTTTGTACCCGCCGCCACAGAGTGATGGCCCTGGCGGCGACGCGGTTTTGTCGCAAGCAGTAACGCACTCGCATCGTGAATTGTGTGCGACCGACGCGCGGGTGCGGGTTGCTTCGTTTCCGCTGCGCGTGCCCACGGCGACCGGCGACACCATCGTCGGCATCGTGCTCATCGAGTCTGGCGGCGGCGACGCCAACTCGTCTTCTTCGCGACTTGATCTTGGTGTGATTGAGCTTGTTCAGGCCGCGCTAGATCTTGTGAGCCCTGTGCTGGCGGTTCGGCATTCAGATGATCGGGCGCTCGCGCTGCGTGCGTGGGATTGGGCGATCAAGGTTGGCGCGTGGGCGGTCGGGCCGACGCACACGGTGTGGAAGCTTGTTGGCGTGCTGCTGATGGTGGCGACGCTGGTAGTGATCTTTGTGAAAACACCGTACCGCGTGGGCGCGCCTGTTGAACTTCGCGCGAAAGAACGCCGCGTGATCAGCTCGCCCTTTGATGGCACGATCGCGTCGGTTGAATCATGGACCGAGCCGGGCGCCAAGCTCGCCGCAGGCACATTGCTTCTGAAGCTTGATACGACCAGTCGCCGCCTGAGTGCTCTCGAAGCGAGAAGCCAGGTGACGCAGTTTGAAGCCGAGGCGGACGAAGCACTTCGCAAGAACGACAACGCCACAGCGGCCCAGTCGCGTTCGAAAGCCGAGCAATCTCGCGCGAAGCTCGAACTACTTGAGTATGAGATTGATCGTTCCAGCGTCGTCGCGCCCATCGACGGGTTCATCGTTCAAGGCGACGTTTCGGACAAGATCGGCGCATCGGTTCGACTGGGCGACACGCTCATGGAAATCGCGGACCTGACCGAAATGCGGATCATCGCTCGCGTCGAAGATAAAGATATCGGCTTTATCACCGAGCCACGCGAGGGCGAGCCCGCGCAGACCGGCGAATTCAGCCCCAAGAGCGACCCATCTCGTTCGTATCCGTTTGTCGTTGAACGCATCGTGCCTTTGTCGCAGGCGACCGAGGGGCAGAATGCATTTGAAGTCCACGCGCTGTTACAGGTGCCCGGCATCGGTGCACTACGACCAGGCATGGAAGGCCAAGCCCGTTTCGATGGTCCGCGCAAGAGCCTTGGTTGGATCGCTTCTCGACGCGTCGTCGATCAGCTTCGACTGTGGCTGTGGTGGTAAGAATGTTCAAATCGTAATGAACTTCTTCGTGATCGCACTGGAACTCGCACGCACATGAGCGAACGCGCGACATTCTCTCCCTTCTGGCACCGGGTTCGCACCCTGCGCCCGCGACTGCGTCCGCACGTGCAGATTACCCGCCAGCACTATCGCGGCCGACGCTGGCATGTGGTTCGTGATCCCTCGTCCAACCACTTTTATCGCCTTAACTCTGTCGCGCATGAGTTCGTCGGCCTTTTTGATGGCAAGCGCACCATTGAAGACCTTTGGCGCAGCGGCTTGCAACGCCACGCTGACGCCGCCCTTACGCAGAATGAAGTCATTCAGCTCTTGAGCCAGCTTTATCAAGCCAACTTGATCGCCGGCGATGTGCAGCCCGAGACCGATCAACTCTTAAAGCGTGGCCGCGAGCGAGCCGCGAAGAAAGTCAAAGCCCAGGCAATCGGGCTCATGTATTTCAAGATTCGGCTCTTCAATCCCGACTGGCTTTTGTCCGCCGCCGAGCCGCTGTTTAGGCCTTTACTCAGCCGAGCGGGGTTGGTCCTCTGGGTTATCGTTGTTGGTGCTGCGTTGACTGCGGTCCTGCCAAGGTGGGACCAACTGCAAGAAAGCTTTCGGCAGAGCGTCGCGCCAGCAAACTGGGGTTGGCTGCTCGCCGTCTTTGTCGTCCTCAAGCTCATTCACGAGAGCGGCCACGGCTTGGTCTGCAAGCGCTTCGGCGGGCACGTGCCCGAATTCGGCGTGATGATGCTGATCTTGATTCCCGCGCCCTATGTCGATGCGTCCAGCACATGGGCTTTTCCCAGCCGATGGAAACGAATCGCAGTCGGTGGCGGTGGCATGATCTTTGAGCTGTTCGTCGCTTCGATCATGGGCTTTGTCTGGGTCGCGACGCTCGACCGCCCCGATAGCTTAATCCACCAGATCGCATTTAACGCGATGTTCACCGCGAGCGTGTCAACGGTCATCTTTAATGCGAACCCGCTGATGCGCTTCGATGGCTATTACATGCTGAGTGATCTGCTGGAGATACCTAATCTGCAGCCGCGATCGTTCGCGCTTCTTAAGTTCCTTTTCCAACGGCACGTCTACCGCATCAAGCAAGCCCAGCCACCCACGACCGACCCAAGCGAAGCCGCACAGCTGCTCGTCTATGGCATCGCCTCGCTCATATATCGACTAGTTCTTTTCGTGTCGATCACGCTCTATGTGATGGGCCAGATGTTCGCGGTGGGGGTCATCCTCGCGGTGTGGACCGCATCGATGTGGTTCATTATGCCCGTGGGCCAGTTCGCGCATTGGCTCGCGACGAATGAACAACTCACGCACAAACGCCCGCGCGCCGTCGCCGTCAGCTTTGCAATGATCGCGGCGTGCTTGCTGGTCATAGGCGTGATCCCCATGCCTGATCGTCGAAGGGCGACAGGCATCGTCGAAAGCCTCGAAACGTCCACGGTCTTCTTCGGCGCCGACGCCATCGTTTCACGAAGTCTTGTCGCACCAGGCGAACGCGTGACGAAGGGCCAGCCGCTGCTAGAGCTTGAATCCGCTCGCTTGACATCACAATTGCGATTGGCTCGCGCGCAACTCGATGAGTCCGAAGCACTCG
Source organism: Phycisphaerales bacterium (assembly GCA_038240875.1). Lineage (GTDB taxonomy): Bacteria > Planctomycetota > Phycisphaerae > Phycisphaerales > UBA1924 > JBBRGG01. The sequence continues at coordinate 2,952 of JBBRGG010000021.1, forward strand.
AGCGCAAGGCCGTTTCCAGATCCGCGGCGGAGGCACAGATCGCTGCCGAGTTTGTCGGCACAATGCGAGAACAGATTCGCATCCTCGAAGATCGCGCCGCCAAACTCGTTGTGTACTCGCCACAAGATGGCATTGTTGTCGGGCTGGATCCGCGCTCGCTCGTGGGCGCGTTCGTACGCGAAGGCCAGGAAGCAATCGAAGTCATCGATCCATCGCGCATCCGTATCACCGCGACCCTCGGACAGACCGAGGGCCTCTGGCTGTACGAACTTCCCACGACGAATTACCAGGTCGAGCTTCGGCCTTCATCCGATGTCGCACGCGTGGTCTATGCGCGCATGGACCGAATCTTTGCCGCGGGCGAACGCAACCTGCCTCACGCGGCCCTTGGTTTTAGCGGCGGCGGCACGATCCAAACCGACCCTAGCGACAAGGCGGGCAAAGCCGCGAAAAAACCGATCTTCAAAGCTTGGCTCGATTTGAAACCCGTCGGCCTCGAAGTCGAAGGAACTTCTGACTCCAGCAATTCACGCACACAACAACAGCAAAGCGCGTACGCCGGTCGTCCCGGCGAACGGGTCACGATCCGTTTCACACTGCCCAGCAAACCACTTGCGGCACAGTGGGTTGATCGTCTTCGCAAGCTTATTCAAGGCCGCGCCAAGATTTGATGTTTCGAGATTTTCATGTTTCGAGAACTTTCGACTGCCACGCTAATGCCCCACGCGCCTTCACCAAATCAGTCGCAGTCTCAGGTATCGCAGGCCCAAGTCCTGACGCAGTACCACGCGATGTACCACTCGCTGGTCAGCCGTCGCGCCAAGCCACGAAATTTCAAAAACCTCGATAAACTCGTGGTGAAATATAGCGTGCGCCTGCGTGCTCGCAGTTCCAGCCTGAGCGTGCTTCATCAAGAAGCTCGCGCCGTCGAAGCCCTCGCCCCAGACCTTCGGCATAGTTCCGACGGCGTGCTAAGCGTTCGGGTCTCTGAAGTCCGTGAAGCCTTTACACGCGGCGGCGAAGATCCGCTCCTGGTTCGCAACGGGCTCGCGCTCGTGCGTGAAATCGCTCGGCGCGTCACCGGCGAAGAACCCTTCCGTGTGCAGCTTGTCGGCGCGCTCGCCCTCTACCACGGCCACATGGTTGAAATGCTCACCGGTGAGGGCAAAACGCTGACCGGATCGGTCGCCGCGTGCCTCATTGCGTGGCGCCGTCGCCGCCTTCACGTCTTTACCGTCAACGATTATCTCGCCGCTCGCGATGCACGCAGCCGCGAGAAGATCTACACGCGCTGTGGCCTAACCGTTGGGGCAATCACGCAAGAAACCGAGCAGGGCGAACGGCCTTCGATTTACGCGCGATCCATCGTTTATGGCACGCCCAAGCAGATCACCGCCGACTGGCTTCGCGATCAGATTCGCATGGGCAAGTTGGGCAGCGCGTGGGCCGGACGCCTCGCGCTCTCGGGGCTCGAGGGCGTGAGTGCCGCAGCGATGATGCCAATGATTCCTGGTTTGCGTGCCGCGCTGGTTGACGAGGCCGACGCGGTTCTGATCGACGAGGGTGTCGTGCCATTGATCATCGCACAATCACGCCGCGAGGACGAGATGGCTCGCGCGTACACGCAGGCGTGCGCGATTGCCGAGAAGCTGGATCAAGGCCCGGATTTCACGATCGATCACATCCAGCGACGCAGCGAGTTGACGCGCAGAGGCGAGCATCGCTTAGGCCAGATTTTCGAAGAACATATCGGTAAAGGTGGCGAGTTGATCTTCAAGGCGGCCCGCCGCGGTATGGAGCTGATTCGCCAAGCTCTGGTCGCGCGGCACTGCTATCTCCGTGGCCAGCAATACGAACTCGTTGATGGCAAGATCGTCATTGTTGATGAATATACCGGGCGATTCCTTCCAGATCGCTCGTGGGAGCATGGCTTGCACCAAGCCGTCGAAGCCAAAGAATCGCTTGAAGTCACCGCCGACCGCGAAACTCTCGCGCGCATGAGCTTCCAGCGATTCTTCCGTTCTTACCCGTTCCTCGCGGGTATGACGGGCACCGCTGCGGACGCGATCCCCGAGTTTGAAGAGGTATACGCAAGGCCCGTGACGCACGTCCCGACGAATCGGCCTTTGATCCGCTCGACCTGGGCCATGCGTGCCTTTGCCACCGAGCGCGATAAATGGAACGCGATCGTGACCTCGATTATTCGGCTCAACCGCGCGGGTCGGCCAATCCTCGTGGGCACGCGATCCATCGCATCGTCAGAGCTGCTCCACGAACTGCTCGATAAGCGTGGCGTGCCCCACACCGTCCTCAACGCGAATTACGATAAAGAAGAAGCCGAACTCATCACCGGCGCTGGACACGGCGTGCAACCGATTGTGACAAATTCGACTGGCGTTTCACAGCCCATCGCGACCAACACTTTGGGCAACGGCGCCGACGAAAGCTTGGGCTTTACCAATGCCGCTATCACTGTCGCGACCAACATGGCTGGTCGCGGCACCGACATTCTCCTCAACGACCAAGCCCGCGCCAATGGTGGCTTGCACGTCATCCTGACCGAGATGCACGGCGCGAGCCGAATCGACCGCCAATTTGTTGGCCGTGCTGGCCGCCAAGGCGACCCAGGCTCATCTCAAACCTTTGTCTCCCTCGAAGATGAATTAGTCACGCGGCACACGCCGTTGTTCGCCGGGTTGCTTCGCCGGCGGGTGAGCTCTGGCGAGTTGCGTGACACTCGATTGGCCAGCGCGATCTTTCGATTGGCGCAACGCCGCAAAGAAGCGCACGATCGTCGAAACCGCATGTCGATCCTCAAGCAAGATGATTGGATCGATAAGAATTTGCCCGGCTCGGGATAAAGGCCCGGCTCGGGATAAAGGCCCGGCTCGGAATAAAGGCCCGGCGCGAGATAAAGCTCGCGCGGGTTAAAAACTCAGCCATCTTTATTGCATTTGCATCCCACTCGCAATCTCTTTAACCCATTACTCGAGCCATACCTAGCGCGCGCCGCAGGTCGATGAGTTCGCCCGCGTGCACGCCATTGTGGAAGACCATTCGCTGCGCGAGCGAGAGGAACGTGGTCATCCCTGAACCCCATTGTGTTTCTTCGTTGAGTTTCAAGTCGGGCGTTTCTTCGAGCGCTCGCGCGAGCCTTGCACACGCAGCCTCAAAGATGGCGATGCACCGCACGTGCGACGGGAACGCGTTTGAATCAGTGCTCACGATTGATCCAAACGCGCACGTTTCGGTTCCAAATCGTGTCGCGTCGCCACGCGTTGCCTTCTCGATAAAGTCTGACTCGGGCAGATCGCGTCCATCGAGCTTGCCTGCAACCCGATGCATCACCAATGAAATATGTCCCATGTTCCACGCAAAATGATTGAGCAAGTTAGTCGCTTGCGTCACTTTGTTCGAGTCGTCAAATCCAGCCACGAATCGCAAGAAAAGGTCCTTGCTTCCCATAATTCCTTGTGCGAGCGATCGAGCAATTGGGTTAAGGGTTTGGGTGTTCATATCCTCAGCGTATCCATGGCACGTACCAAGCAACCCGAGTCCAAACATCCCGAATCCAATCGCCGCGGTCAAACAGAACTAGCCCATACAAACAACCCACCTTCCAACCCTCCTTTCAATGAGCCCTACACCGACCCGCGCGTCTACGACGTCCTCCACGGCCCCGAAACCAAGGGCGAAGTTCGCGCGCTCCAACTGCTCCAAATGCGTCTGCTCTCATCTGCTCCTCTCAGCCCGGTCTGGCTCGAACCAGCGTGTGGCTCGGGGCGAATCTTGCGGGCCGTCGCACGCCAAGGCGTTCGCGGGTACGGGTTCGATATCTCACGCGCGATGATCGCGTACGCAAATCAGTGTGCCAAGCGCCTAGGCCCACCCGCGCATCACACCCATGAAGTAGAGTCTGCCTATCGAGTACGTTTAGGCACGCCTTCACGTGTAGCTGTCGCGCGCGACGCAAACAGAGCGGCAAGTTCCCAGACAACACCAAACATCACGAGACCATTGTTCTTTCCCGCCGACATGACCGACTTTGATCGCACAGCATCCGCCGCGCTGGGCGCGCCTTTGCCACCTGTTGACCTTGCCTTCAACCTTATCAATACGATCCGCCACCTCACAAGTGATCGCGCGATGCGCGACCACTTCGCGGCAATTGCGCGCGTTCTCAAGCCACAGGGTGTCTACCTCGTGGGCATTTCTCTTTCGAGCTTTGGCAACGAAGTCGAAACCGAAGACGTGTGGACCGGTGGCAGGGCCGGGCTGCGAGTGACCCAAGCAGTCCAATACATTCCAGCCACCGGCAGACGAGGCGAAGCCGCTCGCGCCGAGCGAGTCATTAGCCACCTCACCATTATCAATGCAACCGCGGGCTCGAGCGTATCGGTCGAACGCCACACCGATGAGTCGTACGCGCTGCGGTCCTATGACTTGGCACAATGGAACGAGCTCGTCAAATCCTCGGCCTTACGCATCCAAGACGTCTTTGATTCCTCAGGCCAAACAGCCACCGCAAAGGAACCCGGCTACTTCATCTTCGCGCTACGACCCGCGTGATCGTGCACGTCTTTCAGTCTTTGCTTTCTACCCTTGTCAAATACCAAATACCAAATACCAAATACCAAATACCAAATACCAAATGCCAACGCCTCTCTTGTCTTTCCACCTCAATCATCTGGCATCGGGCGCATCCGTTCCAAGGCCGGGTGCTTCGCCGCTTTCTTCGCCGCTAGTTGATCGATAACAAGTTGTGGCACCATCGGCGCGAGCTTGCTCAGGTCATCGCCCATCGCCGTGATCTGGCGGATCAAGCTCGATGACGTATACGCGAAGCTCTGACCAGCAACGACGAACGCAGTCTCGATGCCCGCGACCTCGCGATTGGTGACGGCTTGCTGCACCTCATATTGCAAGTCGGACAAATTCCGCAAGCCACGCAAAATGCACGACGCGTGAACCTTGCGACCAAAGTCAACCGTCAGTCCGGCGAAGGCTTGAACTGTGACTCCAGCCCCTGCAGGATGCTTCTTCACAAGGTCTTCGACTAGGAACTTGGCCATCGCTACGCGTTCGTCGGCGTTGAAAAGCGGGTCTTTACCAGGGTTTCTGCCCACGCCCACAATCAACTCATCAAAGAGTGTTCGACCTCGCATGATCACATCCAGATGCCCAAAGGTCATCGGGTCAAACGACCCAGGATAAATGGCGAGATGGTGCGTGCCGTGTTGGTGCGTGCCGTGTTGGTGCGTGCCGGGGTTCTGGGTTCGCATCGCTTCAAGTGTATCGCCAAAGAGGCTATACGCGTGCACGCAACCACTACAAGGATGCTGATCTTTCCAAATTCTTACCAGCGTTTGAACATTTCAGTTCTCACACGACGGCCTCTACAGCCTGCTTCAATTGACTTGCCCTTTGGGTCCCTCAACTCTTCCTGACGAAGTCTTAGTATTTTCCCATCCTGCCAACAGGACCAGGTTCGGATCAGTTGCGAACCAAACACGATTGCTTCGATCTTGGCATGCCCTTCCCGTGTACCACTGGCCCTGCCATTTAGCTTTTTTCTAATCTCTATTTCAGAGGCGGGTCAGGTGTTGTTGCACGACGCGTGTGTGTTGTTGTAGATTAATCTCGTGCAAACAGGCCAACGAAAGCATTCACCGTGCAACACCTTCCACCCAATTCCCAACCACGAATACACCCTATCCCAACGCCACGGCCTCAGATCGCGTAGCCTACTCCCGTAATGACAGGCCCACACATACCGCACAATTCCAACTCCGCCAATATTCCAAAGAGTGAGCCCCGCGCTTCGGGTTCATCTAGTTCCATTGGTAACTCCGCGCCCACTTCCACTACGCCCTCGCGGGATTGGCGTACCAGCCACCTCTGGCAGATCCAACCCGTCCGCGACATCCTCGTCCTCGCCACAGTCTTTGGCTTGCTCTGGCTTGGTTATCGCCTCAGCCTCGTCACCGTTCCTCTCCTGCTCGCACTTACTTTGGCATACCTCGTTGAGCCTTTGATCGTTCGCATCACCGGCGAACATCGTTTTAAATCCAAATTTAAATCTAACTCCAAATCTAAATCTTCAACTTCCTCCAGCCGCTGGCGATTGTCTCGTTCCGCAGCCGCGATGTTGCTCATCGTTGCCTCGGGCGTTCTGGTCATCGCGCCCGTCGTCCTCGGCGGCACCTTCGCCATCGTTCAAGGCGCCCGCTTCGCACAAGATGTTGCCAGCGATGTCAACCTTCTCCAACAGTCTATCGATAAACCCACTGACGACGGCCTCCGCTTCCGCCTTCTTGAACGAGGCAAATCTTGGCTCGAAGTTCGTGATTATGTCGTCGAGCAACAACGCCGCGTGCAAGCCCAAAGTAACCAAGTCCAAAGTAACCAAGCCCAAAGTCAAGAGGATTCCGTCACGCAATCTGCGCCAACCAGCGAGCCATCTGCCGAATCCCCTGTCCAGTCTCCTGCCGAATCTCCTGCTGCCGAATCTCAAACCACGCCTCCTGAAAGTGTTTCGCCCGAAACAGCTCGCAACGATTTAACCCTCGACCTCTCGATGGCGCCTTACCCAAGACCCGGATACCAACCCGAGACGATAAGCGAACGATTCGTTGGCGCCGTCGAACGCATCGCTCCCGAAGACACCTATATCGCAATCCAATGGGCCATCGGTGTCCTTCGCTCCAACGCTGAAGCCATCGGCAAGCAAGCACTTCAAGTCAGCGGGGGCGCGGTCGGTGCCGCCATGCAAACCTTTGGCGCCATCGGCAAAGTCCTCTTCGCAGCCTTCCTTACCGCCTTCTTCTTTTACTTTGTCTGTGTCGGCTGGCCCAAGGTACTCGTTTTCGGGATGGCCCTCGTCCCTGAACATAATAAAGACCGCGTAACATCCTTAGTCATTCAAATGGATCGCGTCATCGCCGCATTCATCCGTGGCCGCCTGACCATCTGCGCCATCCTCATTCTCTATTACATCTTCGGCTACTGGGTCATTGGCGTCCCCGCACCCTTCATCATCGGTGCCGTCGTCGGCTTGCTCACTCTCATCCCCTATGCCGCGGGTTTGGGCCTCTTTGTTTCCATCGGCTTGCTCGCTCTCTCTTACAACGAAGGTATCCGCGGCGAGTGGTGGTGGATCCTGGTTGCACCAATCATCGTCCACAGCCTCCAGCAACTCATCGACGATTACTTCCTAACCCCACGCATCCAAGGCAAGTCTACAAATATGGACGCGCCAACGATCCTCTTTGCATCTATCGCCGGCGGCGTCCTCGCCGGATTCTATGGCCTTCTACTAGCTATTCCCGTCGCGGCCTGTATCAAAATCGCCATCAAAGAAATCGTTTGGCCACGCTTCATGCTCTGGCGTAAGGGTGATGCGGCGGACCCTTTGCCTCTTCCAGGAAATGAAACGACCGTACCAAGAATCTAATACGCTCTGGCCACACAACACACAAACTAATAAAAACGCCGGGGCTCAACAGCCTCGGCGTTCTTTTATATCGCTTGATTAAAAAAGGGTCATGACTAGCTGAGCGGGTGCGTACGGCAGAGTATAAGCAGGACTTTGTACAGATTTTGGCCACGGTGGTTGAAGCGGAACTCGCATTCATTGAGGTACAAATAGAAGGTGCTTGGGTTCATTCCTCTGAACCACGCCAGTTGTGTATTGGCGTACCCCCAGAAGCCCATGACGAGCCAATTGGCCGTTGATGTGATTGCCACGGGTGGTGCGGCTACTGAATTCGTTTGCTGAATGATCGACCCGTACGAGTTTCTTGTAGCCCATGTCGACCAGGCTGTCGTAGCTCTTAGATCTGTCGAAGTGAATGACCGAGCAAAGGTCCATTTTACCACTAATCGCGGCCAATATCGTCGGTTTTGTACAATCTTCGACGACCTCGGTGTAAACCTTGCCATGCCGCTTGCAGATACCAAAGACGATCGTTTTCTTGCTAGCTCCACGCCCAGCCTTGCCCTTGACGCGACGCGACGCGGCCCGAAGTAGCTTTCGTCGACTTCGACGGTGCCACGGAAAGGATGTTCAAGCTCGCACTGCTCGGCCATGCGTTCGCGCAAACAGGCGAGAAAGCGGTTCACGCTGTTGCGGTTGAGGCTGTAATCTACAAACAAAGAACTGCGCGATCTGGACCGCCGTGAGATTGGCGGCCACGTGACGCAGGAACTTACGAAAAATAGCCTCTGAAACTCGAGAACGGACGACATTGCGGTTTTTTACTGTAAAACAAGCCTATCCCGGATGTTCCGGATGGCTCAGCTAGTCATGACCCAGTAAAGTTCATTCAACCCCAGGCGCGAGCCGAGTTTTTTTCTATCTCTACTTCTCGTTCTTCAGATAACCAAATAGAAAGACACCACGACCGTATAGATCGTGGTGTCTCAATATTAAATCAACGTGGTATTCGTGATGCCTGATTCTTGCAGCTTTACTGGCTTGCTGCCTATCTGCCTTACGTCTCGTCGTGATTTTCCGCGCGCTTGATGTCGGGCATGCGTTCGAGCACCGCGTCGATCAAGCCATACTCGACCATTTCCTTTTCATCGAGCCATTTGTTGCGATCGCAATCGTTGGTAATTTGCTCCATAGTCTTGCCGGTAGCACCGGAGTAGATTTGGTACAGGCGTTCACGAATGCGAAGCATCTCGCGGGCTTCGATCTCGATATCCGTGGCCTGGCCTTCCATCACGCCCGAGAGCAGCGGCTGGTGCATCAGGTTGCGCGAGTTGCGAAGTGAGAAGCGCTTGCCTTTGGTACCACAAACTGATATAAGCGAGCCCATCGACGCGGCTTGCCCAATGATGTACGTGCAAATGTCCGGCTTGATGAAGCGCATGGTGTCGATGATGCCAAGGCCCGCGGAGACCGAACCGCCCGGGCTGTTGACGTACATATGAATGTCGTTCTTGGAATCCTCGTTGGCGAGAAAGAGAAGCTGCGCCACGACAAGGTTGGCTAGTTCGTCAGAAATTGCTCCGCCGACGAAGATGATGCGATCTTTGAGGAGGCGCGAGTAGATGTCGTAGGCGCGTTCGCCGCGTGAGGACTTTTCGATGACGATGGGAACAAGGTATCCGGACATTGGGTTCTTCCGTGTTGGACTCGCATTTGGGCGAGCGTGAGTGTCAGGAGAGTGCCTAGACGCCGATGCGTGAGGGAAAGTGGTTGCAAGCTCGGACGTGCTTCTGGCGGCGATTACCGCACGCCCGCCAGCACACCTTCGCTCGCCTTGGGTGGCTGAGTAAGTACCTCGTCGATAAGCCCATACGCGAGGGCTTCATGCGCGTTGAAGTATTTGTCGCGCTCGCCATCCTTGTGGACCTGCTCGGGAGACTTGCCGGTGTGGTCGGCGATAATTCGGTTGAGTTCCGCCTTCATCTTGATGATCTGCTCGGCTTGGATGCGGATGTCCTCGGCTTGCCCGGTGATCCCGCCATAGGGCTGGTGGATCATGACCTTGGCATGTGGCAGCATGTATCGCTTGCCCTTGGTGCCCGCGGTCAAGACCACCGCCGCTCCCGAATACGCACGCCCAAGGCAGTACGTGCTCACCGGGCTGCTCAAGAACCGCATCGTGTCGTAAATAGCGAGCGTGTCGTCGACCGCGCCGCCTGGAGAGTTGATGTACAGGTGGATGTCGCTCCCTCGCTTGAGGTTTTCAAGATAGAGCATCTGCATCATGATGCGTGCAGCGGAAGCCTGATTAATCTCCCCGATAAGGAAGACGATCCGGTTCTCGAGCAACAGCTCATCGATAGTCATCTCACGAGTGCGCTGGTAGGAAACGCCGGCAGCGGGCATGGTGTGTTCCTTCTCTGGTTCGACCCAAAAACGACTTTGAACTTCGTCACAATCTGCTAAGCTTCTGTCGGCCTTGCGATACCTCAATCTCGACTTCTTCAGCCCGACCCTGCTTGGATGCAGAGTAGCGCCGTAGCGTCGCTCGCCCACGTCTTTCAACGCCCACTCCTATCAAACGCGCAATCTCTGCGCGTTTAATTCGGCTGTTAACTCGGGCTGCAACTCGAGCATATTTCTACGTCATCGGCTCATCGTCTTACTCAATGCAATCCGCGTGCCCAAACCGCTCAACTCTATTGTGACCGTGCTTCGAGCACTCGTCTTCGACTAGGCCTTCGCGACCAATGACTTAGGGACCACCGTAACAGTTTGTGCGTGCAACCTTTACGCGCGAATAAACTTCGCATCTTGGGCGTTGCTCGCCACTCTCCGCACCGTTCGGCATCGCTAGCGATCCGCTAACATCGCTCGCTTGGGCATATTCGCCCGCACACCTGCCGATTCGGCAGCCGAAGCTCACTTCTATCCAAATCAACCCAAATCAACCCAAATTAACCCATCAATTAAAATAAGCCCACGCGCGGTGCATGGGCTCGTTGGGTCAATCTAATTCTCGCTGAGATACTCGTCTAAACCCGAAGGCTTAGTCCTCGCCTTGAGCCTTGGTGAATGCCATCTCGCCATCGAACTCTTGCAGTTTCTCAACGTGGGCCCACTTGATCCCGCTCGCGGCAAACTTCGCGATCACCGCGAGCAAGTCCGAGTCCGGGCAGGTCGCCGTCGCGCCCTTTTCCGCGCCCTGTAGCATGATACAACGGCAGCGATACTGATCGTTGCAGTCCGTGATAGCGCCCGCGAGCGGATACACCTTAGTGCCACGGTTCGAAATCATCTTGAGCTTGAGAGGCATGCCTTCAAGCACGGCTTCAACCTTTGGCCCAAGCTCAGCAGGGAGCATGTTCGCCTCTATGAAGAGGTCCATGCCGATGGTGCGCGCCGTCTTGGCCTTTACAAATGCAGGCTCGGAAGACAGCTCTGGGAGCTTGATTGGCGTGGTCGCGCGAACCTTGTATTTCTCTGCGATCTTGCCAAAGTTCGCAATGATCATGTCGGTATACGCGGTCGTGGTGAGCGTGTTGGGCTTGTCATAGCCAACAACGTCGCCCGTGCCTACACCCTTTTTCGCGCACTCTTCCAGCGTCACCAGCACGGCGTGCTCGATCTTCTGTGCCGCCTCAAAATCGCCCATGTACCGCAGCATCGCAACGCCCGACAACAAGACAGCGGTTGGATTAATGCAGTTCTTCCCGGCGTACTTGGGCGCGCTCCCGTGCACCGCTTCAAAGATCGCCACTTCGTTGCCAAGGTTGGCCGATGGAGCAAACCCAAGCCCGCCGATAAGCGCGCTGGTGAGGTCGGACATGATGTCGCCATTCATGTTTGTCGTCACGATGACGTCAAACTGCTCGGGCTTTTTAACAAGCTGGTGGCAGCAATTATCAATGATCACGTGCCACGATTCGATTTCAGGATACTCGGGCGCGATCCGTTCAAAGGTGCGCTTAAGCAACCCTTCGGTCAGCTTCATAATGTTGGATTTGCTCGCGCACGCGACGCTCTTGCGGCCTTCAGAACGAGCAAACTCGAACGCCGTGCGAATGATCTTCTCGCAACCCTTGGCGCTAATCAGCTTCAAACACTGAGCCACGCCCGGCGTCTGCATGTGCTCGATGCCCGCGTACAAATCTTCGACGTTCTCACGTACGACAACCAGATCAATTCCACGGCCAGAATAAGGCGTCTTCACGCCAGGCAACTCACGCACCGGGCGAATATTCGCGTACGTCTCAAACAGCTTGCGAAGCGTGACGTTGGCCGATTTCTCGCCATAGCCCACGGGCGTGCCCAAAGGCCCCTTAAGCACCACGCGGGTACGGTGGATCGAGTCGATGGTTTCCTGTGGCACGCCGGAAGAAATGCCTTGTTTGAAAACACTCTCGCCCGCGTGCACCACTTCCCATTGAATCTTGACGCCTGCGGCTGCGATGATCTTTTGAGTCGCGGCGATACATTCCGGCCCGACACCGTCGCCTGGGATAAGAGTGACGAGAGTCTTGCCGTCGGGAGACTTGCGAAGCTTGCTAAGAACGCTGCTGGCGATTGCCATGAGATTCTCCACGAATGGATGGGGAAGAATGAACAGTCGGCATCGCCGACACTATTCAGAACATGTGAAAGTACCAACCGACCAAGCTTCACCATGAAGCATTGCCGGGCCACGAGACAAAGGCTCCAAAGCCACCCCGCTCGCGTTCGATGCTAGGCCTCGAAATAGTGCGCAATCCTTTTGCGGATTTCTTCTCCAAAGGCCGCCCTGATGCCGTCGCTATCGCCACTGGATCGGGTGCAACTGTGGTGTACTTGGGGTATGAGCCAACACCCAAACAACCCAAACAACCCAAACAACTCAAACTACCCGCCCGCGTATCAACCCCAGCCAAAGAGTGGCATGAGCACCGGCTTGCTCGTCGGCCTCATCGTCGGCGGCGTATTCGTCGTCGTAGTAGCCTTCGTAGGCATCATCGGCTCGGGCTGTCTAGCGGGCATGATGCTTCCTGCGATAGGCAATGCTCGTCAATCAGCCCAGCAACTCAAGGTCTCGACCCAGGTCCAGAGCATCTTCCAAGCAATCAACATTTACTCAGCCAACAACAACGACATGTACCCGCCGACCGATGGCTGGGACCAAGCCCTCATCACCCCAGGCTTTGTTCCAGCAGAAATGTTCGACTCTGTCCGTATCGAAGGCACGGGCAACGAGATGATTTATACCCCGCCCCCAGGCAAAGACGGCGCACCTGTCGGCAAGATGACAGACATAAGCCTGCCAGGCCAGTGGGTCCTGATTCGCGAAGATGAAACCAAGCTGCCACCAATCGCACTGAACATCAACGTCGGCTTCGCCGATGGCACCGTGCAAGCCTTAAGCCGTGAACAACTCGCGGCTCGGCTTGCGGCCCAGATAGTCACCGCCGATGCTATTAAAGCTTTGAAGTAACCGCAGCGATAGCATTACGTCAGCGACACCATCTATTCATGAACCAAAAAAAAGAATCCTCTGAGCCTGAGAGTTTCTTCGATTTTGGTTTCAATCTCAATCACTGCGTCACTCTGTCACTGCGTCACTCTGCTACTGCGTCGCTCTGCCACTCTGCCACTTCTATCTTACTTCTTTGGGCCCGTATTCTTCGGCGTGTCCTTCATATTCTGAACCTTCTTCGCTGCGGGGCCTGATCGCTGGCCTTGGCTTTGCGCCATCTTCTGTGCCTGCTCGATCCGTGCCTGCAAGCGACCCATCAAAGACGTAGGCGAAGCGTTCTTCCGCGCCGTTCTGCGCGCCAACGCCTCGGCACGCATCTTCTCTACATCCAGCAACCCTTTCTTCTCCATGTGCGCCCGGATCCACTTGGATTCCAAAATACCCAGCGACGAGTTCGCGATGAAGTAGATCGCCAACCCCGACGGCGCGTTGTACATGAACACCGGGAACAGGAAGACCATCATCCACTTCACGATCTTTTGCTGCATCTCCTGCTCAGGATTCAGCCCAGTCGTCGGCGGCGTCATGTACTTCTGCTGGATATAAAAAACCACTCCGAGCAAAATCGGCAGCAAGTTAAACGACCGGATCTCGCCAAGCATCGGCAGCGTCACGATCGTGCGACCGAAATATACCAAGCGATCTGCTTCCGAAAGATCACCCAAGAACGACCACATCATCGTGCCGCTGGGAATGATCGACTGAAATACGCCAAAGAAACCTCCTTCGTGCCGAAGCTCAACCGCGAAGTAGAGCAAGGCGTAGAGCGCGATCCACACCGGAGTTTGCAGGAACATCGGGATGCACCCGAGCAACCCTGCCGGGCTGATCCCTTCTTCGCCCCAGAGCTTCGCCGTCTCGGATTGCATCTTCTTTGGATCATCCTTGAACTTCTCTTGCAGCAACTTTTGCTTAGGCCCGATGGCTTGCATCTGCTTGCCAAAGCGCGCCATGCGAATCTGCGACCAGCGCGTAATCGGGTGCAGCGTCGTACGCACGATCACCACAAGGAAGATAATCGAGAGCGCCCAATCCAGGAAGACCCAGTTATGCAGGTGGACCATCAACCACAGCAACAGCGAAGTCATAAATGGGAACGTGCAAAAGCCGCACATCCCCCCAAAGTTATATACCACAAGCCCAGGCATCCCGACTTGCTTCAGCGCGGGCTCGGCCTTAATCGGCAGGCGCGACAACGGCCCCGCGTAAATCCCGTGCGAAAAATCCGCCGAACCACCCGCGGGTAACGCCAACGGCACGCTCTCCAAACGCAGTGCGGGCAGTTCCATCTTTGGCCCGCGATCAAGCACGATCCGGTCTACCGAACCGACCCAATCCATCTTCGGCGCCGTCGGCCCCAGAATCGTCCCCGATGAAACCAAGTTTGTTGGGCTCGCAATCAGCGCTGGGTCGAGCGCATAAATCGCAACACCAAAGTAACGATTGGTCATCGCCGTCCACACCAGGCCCAGCTTTTCTTTGGTCGATTGCGGGTTAGGCCACTTGGTGATTTGCGCGGGGAGCCTGCCCAGCGTGTCGCGCTTGCCCACATACACGTCGCGCGTGATCCAGAACTCGTTCGATAACACCGTCGCACGGCTCGGATCCAGATCCGGTGGCAGCAAAAAGCCAAACCGCAAACGCCGCTTCTCGCCGCCATAGCTCGCCGGATCACTAGGCAATTCAACCGGCCCAGTCTGGAACCAGCGAATGGTCATAGGCGTAGCCGTCAAGTTAAACGCACGCTGCACCAGCGTGAGCGCGAGCCCACCATCGGATAGAACATATTGACGCTCGATCCGGATGATGTCTTCGCCAGTTGCGTCTTGGATAAAGGCTTCAAAGCCACCAAGCTTGCCCGTAGCACGCCACAATGAGCCACCCCGAGCCGTCGCAAGCGCAATAATCTCGGCAGCCGAAACCTGTCCCGGCTGCGCGCGATTCACTTCAATTGCCAATGCGGCAAACGGTGCCAGCACAGTGACCGAGCCATCGGGCGCGGAAATCCGCGTCTCTTGTTGCGGGCGGATGTGCGTTTCACGCTTGATCGTTTCAAAGTGGTCGGCCAGATCCAACGACGCAATCCCCGCGCCAGCATCCGAGAACGTCAGCAACACCTTCGCGCTGCCGCCGGGCTTGATGTCTCCCAAAGGCAATGGCGATTGCACCGGAAAGATCTTCGCCCGCAATCCCATCAAGGGCGCAACCGGCGTGGCGTTTGATCCTTGTGAAGTCGATGCAGTGGGCACGGATGCCGTGGAAGTAGTTGGAATAGTCGGTGCGGGTGGAATCGTTAAAGCTGGCACAGCCGCAGTAGTGGGCCCAGCGGCAGGAGTAGCCGAACCAGCAGTAGTAGTTGCAGCGCTCGCGCCCGTAGATGGAGCATCAATCGCGGTACCTTGGGGCGTGGTGGTGGGGGCGGATTTATTCGTTGAGTTGACGAACATCGCAGCCGCTGCACCAAGCCCGATCAACATGACGACAATCGGCACAACCACTCGCAATGCCGCGTTGGTCTTAGCCTTCTGTGCCTGCGTTGTATTCAAAAGTGCCATAGGTTCTCAACGTTTCTCAACACATCCGCCACCATGGTGCGCCATCCAGAGCGTGGCCAGGCACGTGGGGTAGAAACCAAAGGGTAAACGAACACAAGCGAACGAAACAAACGATTTAGATCCAATCACCAGACGCACACCCGCGCCTGCCTTTGGATATCCCCAACTCTTTAGAAGTCTCGCAGAATGACTTCTTTCTTCTCGTGACTCAGGCGTCTTGCCTGTGTCTACTTCATCTACTTCTTTATTCTGTGAGAGGCTCTGACGAGGTTCTATCTCTTTCTTCTGCCTTCGTGCCACCATGATTGCTTCAATCATGATGAAGGCGTTGTCATTGTCTTCGTGCCATCGTGACGCACCATAATTCCTTCGAGCCTGGTGCTGCGTTTCCACGAGCCATAAGCCACTAGCCCTGCCATGATTGCCCTTGGATTCCCTCTCTCTCCAAAAGGCGGTATCAATCGGTCCCAATTTCGCCCAGCATCGCACCCCCGCCACTATTGCCCCAGAAAGAGCCTGCTCGCCAGATAGCCATCAAGCTGCGGGATCGCCCGGATCTTTCGCGCGGTCGCTTCGATGTCGTATGCCACACGGACAAACTCGGCGTGCGTGCCGTACATCACCACATAACTCGCACGCGGGTCCGCATCGCGTGGCTGCCCCACCGACCCCACATTGATCACGGCTTTCTCACCCACGCGAAACCGATACCCCGACTCGCCAAGCTCAACTGGTGAATAAAAATCCGGCTCGCTGGTGAAGACGCCCGGGAAGTGCGTGTGCCCGACGACGCACACATGCCCCACGCGATCAAATATCGATTCAAGCTTGTCGACCGCGTTAATCGCGTCCTCACGAAAGATGTATTCGGTAATCGGCCTCCGCGGCGAACCATGCACCGCAAGCAAAGGCAGCGCCGTCCCAGGCCCGCCCGGCGCAAGCGACGCATCGCCCGACTCTGGGCCGTCGGCACCGATCCGCTCCACCACGCGCACCTTCAAGCGATTCAAAAAGTCGTACCGCTCGGCACGAAGCGCGCTATCGGGTTCCTTGTCAAACTGATCGCGCGTCCAAAAGGCCGAGCTCTCCGCCGCAAGGTTAAAATTCGTCGGCTCATACAGCACGCCAAAATCGTGGTTGCCCATCAGCGTCCAGGCGCACCGCGCACGAACAAGGTCCAGGCACTCAAGTGGATCCGGGCCATAGCCAATCGTGTCTCCCAGGCAGATGATCCGGGTGATGCCTCGCTGATCGATGTCCGCAAGGACAGCCCGCAAGGCCGTGGCGTTGGCGTGGATGTCACTGATAATCGCGGAGGGCACGAGTGAGGAGATCTCCCAAAGGGTCGTCAAGCGGTCGTTATGCGAACCAAACAGCACGGCTGCCACAGGATTCAATCTCGATAGTGCCTCATTGAGCCAACCACGAGAGCCGATGCGATGGTAGTCCTACTGAAACACGGTTTGACGCATGGATCAAGTTGCAGCAATCCGCGCCGCAACTTGCTACTGATTCGGAATCCAGATTGCTTGATTCCCATCGCTGCAATCCTCAAATGGTCGTGCATCGCCGGGACCACTACCTATGAAATCCACGGATGCGTTTACACCCGGGTTTTTTTCCAAGCTCCGCCTGAAAACCGCCAGGCAAAGATCGCCGCCCGGATCACGATTTCGGCGCAAAGCCCTATCCACAAACCCGTCAACCCCCAATCATAAGGCCAAGGATTGTGCAGCACGCCTTCGGTCCAAAAACCATGGGCAAACCCTGGCATCGGTATGTTCGCACCCGAGAGCAGCCACGCCAAGGGCATGCGCACAAAATAGGTAGTTATCCACGTAATCCACATTGCGCTCTTTGTATCTCCCGCGCCGCGTAGCGCGCTGCGAAACACAATTGACAAGCCGAAGGGAATCTGCACGCACCCTGCGATGAAGAGCAAAGGCGGAACTGTCTGCTGGTGCTCAGGTTGCGCGCTGAGCAGCGCGACAATCGGCTCGCCGAGCGTCATCAAAATAATTCCCGCGAACCCCATAAGCGCCGCAGCCATCCACGCACATCTGTAACATGCTTTGGCAGCCATACTTGGGCTTCCTGCCCCGAGGTATTGGCCGACCAGCGTCGCCGCCGCGGCACCAAAGGCAAAACCAGGCAAGAAGCTGAATGCTTCGATACGGATAGCGACCATGTGCGCGCCGAGCGTGCCGCCCTGCGCGCTACCAACTGCGGCGTTTCCAGTTACGCCAAGCCAGCCGACGATGAGAACGACAGCGAAGTTGCCCAGCCACATCCCCAGCATTTCCAAGAAGTTAGGAAAGGCGACGCGTATGACACGCTTGGCTGTGTGCAGGTGTGGCCGAAGTCTTTTCAAACGCAAGCGCACGCCGCCGGTGCCTCGCACTAGAACAACGGTCATAAACGCAGCACCAATCACGTAGCTCAGAACGGTGCCCCAAGCGATTCCCGCGACTCCCAGATCAAAGCTGAACGGGTTGGTCAGGATGACATGACGAGCAAGCGGGTCTAACTCAGTCGGGGCCGCTCGGGTAAGGTCGATGCCGGAGAGTGCCCAGCTTGCCACGATGTTGGTCAAATTGACAATAACCATGGAAAGTAAGGGGCGGAAGTTATCTCCCGCGCCGCGAGCCGCGGCAATCAATGTAAAGAGCAACGCCATCCCCGGACCACCCACACAGGCAACGTGCATGAATGTGGTGAAAGTCTTTTCAGTGTCACCTGTCATCGAAAGCAGGTTGGCGGCGATGGGCGTTGAAAGTGCTACTAACCCGCCTGAGACGGATCCGAGAATCAGCGCCAATATAACGCTCTGGCCCAAGGCGGCGTTGGCGACTCCCAGTCGCTGGGCTCCGACGGATCGGCTGATAAGTGCAGTTGCGCCAAGGCCTAGGGACTGAACAACCAAACCCATAAACCAAATGACGTAGGCGGCGCCAGAGACGGCGTCGGTTGCGGCGACACTGATTGAGGTTGACAGTACAG
>JBBRGG010000022.1:0-20759 GCA_038240875.1 Phycisphaerales bacterium
GATGAGCAGATAGCCGATGATGATGCTCTGATCGTCTCGCAAGGCCGTCACCGAGACGACGGCCGGAAAGCGGGTGCCGTCTTTGCGGATGTAGGTCAGTTCGTAGATGTCTTCGATGCCGCGTGAGGCCTTGAAGACGAGAGCTTCAAAGCCGGGGGTGATGGGGGTGCCGAGCTCGACGCTCAATTCTTTCGCGCGAGCGATCACTTCCTGTGGATCGGAGATGTCGGCTGGGGTGATCTTGTTCATCACCTCTGCGGCGGTGTAACCAAGCATGCGCTCAGCGCCAACGTTGAAGATCTGGATGACACCCTTGGCGTCGGTGGCAATGCTGGAGAAGTTGGCGCTATTGAAAATGGCGTTCTGCAGAGCACCAGTCTTAAGCAGCACGTCCTCGCCATCGACTGCAACGGCTTGAATGGGATTTTCGACTTGACGCCTCAGATCTCAAAATTACGAGATGTTGTTGCGATGTGACTCTCAGAAAATAGTTAAAGAAATCAGGAATATCTACGCGAGTCTAGCACGGTCCAGTCACGAGCGAAAGTTTAACGTGTAAATAGTGCCGACAGAGGAAGTATCCGCTAAATGATCGGCAACGTCCATCGAAGGTAAATCAGTTCTCGATTCCGACAGTATAGTTTGATCGATAGCACTTATGACACGTCCAATGGCGAGCAATGACTGCGATTGGCGGTCTTAGGGCAAGTGGGAATCAAAAGACCGCGCAGATTCGATGGCTTAGGACCTTACCCCCTATGAAACCTGATTCTTCTGTGTCTCAACCGCAGCCCACGCGCGTGATGTATGTTGATGATTCGGCTGACATCATTGACATGCTAGCCATGCTGACGCAAGGGCAGGCAGATCTGGAAATGGTGGGCGCGTTGTGCAGTTCGAAGGGAATAGTGGAAGAAGCGTTGCATCGACGGGCTGGGGTGCTCGTAATGGACCTAACGATTCCGGGCGAGTTACCTCTTGAAGCTATCCGTGCGCTGACAAACCAAGCCCCCATGTGTCGCGTGATTGCATATAGCGGCTATGACGACGAGAAGACCAAAGACTCTGCCCTGCTCGCAGGGGCGTGGGCGTTTGTCGCTAAGCGCGGCGACCCTAATGACATAATTAAAGCTATCCGCCGCGTGGCCAGCGAACCAGCGACTCAAACACATTAGGACTGACGCGGATCAAGCAATCGCAGCACTTATCGCCCGCAAGCTAAGGATCATCGACATGAGCTATGAGCGAGACATTATCGACACCGTTCGCGACCCGCTGCTGGTCTTGGATGCGAACCTGACCGTGACGTCGGCGAGTCGCTGCTTTTACACGCACTTCTCAACCACGCCCGAGCGGACCATCGGGCGGAAGATTTATGACTTGGGTAATCGCGATGGAGGCGCGGGCGAGGGTGACGGCAAGGGTGGTGGTGAGTGGGATATTCCGGCACTGCGCACCTTGCTCGAAGAGATCCTTCCCAAGGAAGCCCACTTTGATGATTTCGCGGTCGAGCACACGTTCCCGCCGCCCATCGGGCACCGGAGCATGATCTTGAACGCCCGACGAATTACGGGAACGGCTACAGGCTCGGGCGCGGGCCAAAGCCGTGGCGTCATTTTGCTGGCGATCGAAGATATCACACAGCGCCGCGCCGCCGAAACCTTGGCAAAGGTTAATCAGGTTGCACTGGAAGTCACACTGCGGAGCATGGGGGATGGGGTGATCGCGACCGACAATCAGTGTCGGGTTACATACCTGAACCCGGTCGCTGAGAAGTTGACAGGATGGAGCTTTGCGGAGGCAACCCAAGGGAGTACGGGCATTGCCGGAAGGGTCGGAGGCAGGCCTATGGCCGACATCTTCAATATCGTCAACGAGGAGACGCGGCACGCCGTGGAGAGTCCAGTTGTCAAGTCACTAAGACTGGGCAGTATTGTCGGGCTGGTCAAACACACTGTTCTTGTCCGCCGAGATGGAACAGAAATCTATATCGACGATAGCGCCGCGCCGATTGAACTTCAGTCTTTGGCTTCGAGTGAGCCTAACGCCAAAGGTGAAGTGGTCGGCGTCGTGATGGTCTTTCGCGATATTTCCGAGCGTCGCGAGATTGAGCGAAAGATCGAGGCCTCCGAGATCCGTTACCGGCGCCTCTTCGAGAGCGCACACGACGGAATTCTCCTGGTTGATCCCAAGACTCGCAAGATCACTGATGCCAACCCATACATGGAAGCGCTGCTCGACATACCCGTGGCAGAACTCATCGGCAAGGAACTCTTTGAGATCGGCCTTCTGAAAGATCAAGAGGAGAGTCGGCAAGCCTTTCAAAGGCTGCTCACGGCGGGGCAGATTCGCTACGAAAACCTGCCGCTGGAAACCCGCAAGGGCCGCCAACGCGATGTCGAGTTCGTGAGCAACCTTTACCAAGAAGGTCCTGACACGGTCATTCAGTGCAACATCCGTGACATCAGCGAGCGAGTCAGGTATGCGACGGAACGCGAGCAAATCCTCGTGCGCGAGCGTGCGTCTCACGAGTTGGCCGACGTTGCCAATCGCAGCAAGGACATCTTTATGGGGACACTCGCCCACGAACTGCGCACCCCACTCAACGCGATCCTGGGTTGGGCCATCATGTTGCGCGCACGCGTGGGCTCGGAGATCAAGCCGACCGATGCTGATATCGATCATGGCCTGGCAGTCATCGAGCGTAACGCGCGGGCTCAAGGAAAATTGATTGAAGATGTGCTGGATGTGGCACGGTTAGTCTCGGGAAAGTTCGAGCTCGACCGTCGCCCCTGTGACTTGGCGATTATCGCATTCACCGCCGCAGATGCTGTGCGTGCAGCGGCCCAAGCCAAGGGAATCACAGTTAAGACCATCATCGACCCGGCGACAAGCCTGGAATCTTTCGCCCTCTCGTGCGACGCTGCTCGGGTAAGTCAGGCGATTCTCAACTTGCTCAACAACGCCGTCAAATTCACCCCCAAGGACGGGAATGTAACCTTGCGACTGGAGAGGGCTGGCGAGAAAGCCCGAGTGATTGTCAGCGATTCAGGCGTAGGTATCAGCCCTGAGTTGTTGCCTTACATCTTTGAGCGATTTAAGCAGGCAGAGGATGGAAGCACACGCATGTTCGGTGGTCTCGGTCTCGGGCTCACGATCGTGTGGCATATCGCCGAACTGCACGGAGGAAAGGCGTCGGCCTCAAGCGCCGGGGAGGGACAAGGCGCGACCTTTACTCTTGAACTGCAGGTTACTGCCACCTCCGCGCCATCTGACGAAAAGGTGATTTCCACTGCCGCTGGCGACACCGTCCGCCTTAATGATTTGCGCGTGCTGGTGGTGGATGATGAGGAGGATGCCAGAAACATTGCTCGTCTAACCCTTGAGTCCGCCGGAGCGATCGTCTCAACTGCGGCGTCGGCTAGAGAAGGATTTAACGCGGCTGCCCGCGGCGGCACTGGCGGGGTCAGCCCGCCACCACATATTCTGGTCAGCGATCTGGGAATGCCTGGCGAAGATGGCTGCTCCCTCGTACGTCGCTTGCGAGCCGACGGCATCACCGCTCATCACTTACCGGCGATCGCACTCACTGCGTTTGCAAGCCCGCAAGACCGCCGCCGAACATTACTGGCAGGCTTTCAAGTACACATGGCTAAGCCTGTTGACCCCTACGACTTGATCGCTGTTGTTGGTAGCTTGGCGGGGCGGACGGAGGTCTAAAACCGTGGCGTACGATTTATTCTTTGCTCGACTGAAGAGGATAATTTGCGTAGGTGGCTTTCCGTTGAGAATTTACTTTAAAATATGACAATTTACGAATTGCATTTGCTAATTATTGATATATAAATTGCATAAAAAAAGCGCGCTGGCAGGCAGCGCGTTTGTGAATGAGTAATACGCATCTTTACAATATTACTTTTAATATTGCTCATTCGTGTTTCACGTTCGCATTCGAGCGTGATGTGGTCCTGCTTATGTGAACTTCTCTCAGGTCGGGATGGCTGCAGATGCCCCGTGCCAAGAATCGTTGAGGTTCCGGATCGCCTGTTCGGCGGCGGCCAGGTTTACAACTAAATTCTTGTCCGCTATAAGATCGGCGACTACAGCGTGAGGCAGGAGCTCACCCAGCGCCAAGATGAGTGGAGGGTATTCTTGGATGTGGCGAAGTGTCAGCGCCGCAGTAGCAGAGTCGTCGAGGGCTAGAGCGGTGGTATGGAGCATGGTGGTGCAGACAGTGACGAAGGTTATTGCTGTGTGGTCATCGCGAAGCATGCGGCAGGCGGTCTCGCCACGCATCTTGCCATAGAGACCGGCCAATGCCCCGGCCACAGTACCTAACACGTCCTTCAGTACCCCTCCCCCGCTAGTCCCGCCCATGGATTTGACGTGTGCCTCGAGATCAGCAAGTTGGCGGACGAGGACAGTGTTAAGGTTGTCGATAACGCGCCCGGCATGTGCTACCCGACGGAAGTCTTCATTACCAGCCTGAATGCTGACCGCCTCCGACACATGGTCCAGTACTGCTATCAGGTCGCCGAGGTAGCTACGGATGATCTCATCACGAGTTGCGGTCATTGGTGTTTCCCTTAAAAATGTTGACAGCTGAGGTGTGAACGATATTGGGGGTAAGAGCAAAGAATGTTAATAGAAACGCTGAAGAAAGTTTGCCACTAGAGCCGAGCTGTTACGTTGGTAAAGAGTTGTAAGCGATTGATGCAAGGTAGCAACTGAGGAATAGTTCTTCAAAATCGCACAGATAAAAAAACCAGCCATTGTCACGCAACGGCTGGCAAAGAGTCAAAAGTTGTAGAACCGGGCGATCACTTGGGCATTAGCACTGAGTCGATGACGTGG
This sequence comes from Phycisphaerales bacterium, assembly GCA_038240875.1. GTDB lineage: Bacteria > Planctomycetota > Phycisphaerae > Phycisphaerales > UBA1924 > JBBRGG01. The sequence goes on from JBBRGG010000022.1 coordinate 4,855, forward strand.
ATCACACCATTCGTACACACGATGTCCGCAGTGACCACGGTGGCGGTGTCAATCATCACTTTGCCGTTGTCAACCTTGACAGCCACAGACTGGCCGTTGACGGTCTTAGCTTCGTGAATCTTCATTACGTCGGCAGCGAGCACTTTACCCGCGACAACGTGGTACGTGAGGATGCCGGTCAGCTTCGCCTTGCCCGCAGGCGCGACCAGGCTTTCTACCGTTCCAGCCGGAAGCTTCGCAAAGGCAGCGTCGTTAGGCGCGAATACGGTGAACGGTCCTGCACCCTTCAGCGTATCTACGAGACCAGCGGCACCGAGCGCTGCAGCGAGGGTCTTGAACGAACCAGCGGCGATCGCGGTATCTACAATGTCTTTCATGATGATCTTTCTAATATTAGCAATAGCGACATTATGCGACTCCGCGAGAGTTCGCGAGCCAAGAAACAAACATCGCCGACACCTGAAACTATAGCTCGTTACATCTGAAAGTCATATTATTTGAGAAACGGAAGAGCATAAACGCGTAAACTAGCAAATATACTTGAAAAAAATATTTTGTGATAAACTGAGTCTACCAACAAAGTTGGACGAACCGCTGCGCCCTTTCTCCTGACAAATTGTGATGTGTCAAATAGACCGATTGATTGCTCGGAAGAGTTTGCTCCACGCGTCTGCCGCAGCATCGAGCAGGTGTTGGAATTGTCGTAGACGTGGTTGCTGAAGTAGTTTTTGAGCCACTAACAGAATGACGAATCGAGCTTTTTGAAGCTTATGAGGACGCAGCCCAGCGAGAGGAATGCCTTGTGGATATCAGATCGGAGTTTGTAGCGCGCTCGCAATCTTCTGAACTGGTGCAGCCACGCGATGGTGCGTTCCACGACCCATCGCTGGCGTCCAGGGTACGTGTCGTCGTCGCTGCCACGGCGTGGAAGCAACGGCTTGATGCCCTTTACGTGAAGCATGACTTCGCGAAAGTTCGAGTGTTAAGCCTTGTCCGCCGTCACCGAGTCGGGTCTGTGCCGAGGAGAGCCGACCTTGCCACGCACCTTCGAGATCGCGTCGATTAATGCCAGCAACATCAAGCCATCGTTGACGTTGGCGGCGGTAAGATCGGTGACCAACAGTGTGCCTTGCCCGTCGGTCAAAAGATGATGTTTACATCCGTTTTTGCCTCGATTTGTCGGGTTTGGGCCGATTGTGTCGTACCCCAACCGCACGCACACTGGACAAGTCGGCGTCTGCGCGAGACCAATCGATCAGCTCGGTGGCATTAAGTTTAGCCAGGAGTACTTCGTGCAACTTCTGCCACTCGCCTTTGCGCTGCCATTGGGCTAGGCGGTGCCAGCAGGTCATGCCGCAGCCGCAGCCCGTTTCTTGTGGCAGCAACTCTCACTGAATGCTGGTGCGGAGGACGAAGATAATGGCTGTAAGGCACGCGCAATCAGGCACACGTTTGCGCCCCGGTTGCTTGAACCTACGAGGCTTCTTAGAGATGATCGTTTCGATGAGTCTCGCATTGCGTCTCGCAGCAGCTCCTTGACCATAGTGTGCCTTCTTGCACGACCAACTCATCGCAAAAAACGCAAACCATTCTGTTAGAGGCTTTTAGTACCAACTCTTTCAACCACCACTAACTGCTCGCCTTTAAGGCCGTACGAAGCATTACCCTTTAACGATGGCATTTCGGCAATATCAATGATTCGAGCATTAACCCATCGAAGTTCTGGTAGAAACATAGGTAGTGCCACTGGAGTGCTGCTCCAGAGCATGGGCTCGCCCCTGCGACGCAGCCACTCGGGGATACGCCGAGACTGGCCAACGAAGCCGATCGGGTCTCCAGGCGTAGTGTTCATCCACGATGCGACAATGCGCGTTCGCGGCGTATGGACTTTGGCAAGTGATCGCAAAAGGTCAGCGACGGCCACCTCTGGCAGGTACATCAACACGCCTTCTATAACGATAATACTGGAGCGTGTCTCATCGAAACCACGCGAGTTCGTCAGTATCCAGCAGGCATCGTCACAGGCTTAATCCATTGATAGCAGTTCGAGTGAACGCGGTTGTGATCCATCGGTGCACAAGACATTTCTTGCTACATTAGAGGATGCACTCGCCGAGCAGTCACTATTACTCACTATTGCTGCCCGAACTATTTCCAGTGTGGCGGGATGGTCTGTTGAGATAATAGTTTCAAACAAGTGTTCATTTGCCAACCGAAACGCGAGCGTGTCAAGAGCAGCACCAAACACGATAAGCTGCGTGAATCCTTCAGCGGCGGCCGCTCGAACGAGATCTTCGATTGCCCGCTTGCGTCGCATCCAATGCGTAACGATGCCAGGAACTGTGATCGATTCGATGAACTGCCACAAAGCCTTTCCAAGCACCGACCGAACGCTCCAAAGGAGCAGCCGGTCCATGCGATTTGTCGCCAGAAACTGTTCGCACCAATGTGCAGCCCCGCTGGGCGGAGAGTCAACAGATATCTCTGCGTGCTGACGCATTACAGTCGCGGCTGCAATGAGCCGAGCGGTTATGCTGGCACGATCGGCGTTCATGTGAGTTCGCTCTCGAAGTGCGGGGCGTAGTGCTTGTACCAGTCACTTCGGAATGTGCACGCAGGGTCGAAGCTGCGTTTGGCTCTGAAGAATTCGCGAACGCGTGGATAGCAACGTTCCAACTGTTTCGGCGTCGCGAACCGGTGGTACGTGAGGTAATAGCTTCCGCCCAAATCGGAAGCGAGATCGATCAAACCACGAAACGACTCTGCGGAACGTTTGATCGCGTCCTCAATGTGATCAATGTGGAGGTTAAAGATGATGCACGCATACCGACGCCGAGCCCAAGCCATTACGGTTTCGGTGTCAGGTTGGATGAGCCGGATGGTCCCGTAAATGACTGAGGTATCCCGATCGATCAGTAACCTCGCCGCAGCATGCAAGAACTCAACAAGCCGCTCTGGTGGAACGTACAACTCAGTAATCATTTCTGAACCAACATGTGCCGAAGCGATTCGGCAGTCGATTTCTCGGTGATACCCGTCCAGATATTCACTGAGTTGATGTGTGTCGCTCTTGTAGAGTTGGCCGTCGGTAGCGAGATAGTGCTGCGCGTACTGCGCGAACGCGCACGACTTGTCTGTGTGTGCCAACGTTAACAGATCGACCCAGTTCTTGCTTGATAGCTTGCGTTGCTCCGGAGGTGGTTTGGGGTCGCCTTCTACCGGGCAGTAGCTACTGAATACACCTTTGGTGAGGAAATCTGGAGATTGCGGATCAATGTCGAACTGAAAGTCGCCATAGAGAAAGCCTTCACGGATGTGTCGCTCGGCGGCATGAATCGCGTCATCTATATCGATGATCCGCACAACACGACGCAAGGTACGCCGTGGCGCTAATCGAAGCGTTACATCGGCGATCACGCCGAAGAGACCATATCCGCCGATCACCAACGAAAAAAACTGATTCTCGCTTCTGCTGCAGGTGATCGGGTTACCGCTGGCGTCGATTATCGTGAATGATTCCACGTCATTCACAATGGGCCCCATCAAGAGTCCGCGGCCATGAATATTTGCCGAAAGCGCGCCGCCCATCGTGAACGCATCTGCACCGGTCTGTTTTTGCGCTATTCCCCATTTTGGCGAACAATGGGGTTCGAGCCGTAGCTGGATTTCTAAGATACTGCGGATGAGATCCGGCCACATGATTCCGGCTTCAGCTCGCACCAGTCCACGCTCAATATCCAACTCGAGCACACGGTTCATGCCGCGCAGGTCAATAAGTTCGTCGTTGTCCGAAAACTGTTGCCCTCCCATTGCGTGCCGACCTCCGCAGAGCGCGACGGCTTTGCCTGAATTTTTTGCCTTTTAGACATGATTGCAAACGTCATCGATGGTTGCTGGACTGTGAACACGCATGCGGGCTGTATTGAGTCGAGAGTGGACGTCATTCACTAATTCGTTAAGTTTAGAAATAGGCATAGGCATAATGCTAGTATACACTAACTTTACTCATATTGTCAAGCCTTTATGGGTCAAGTGCACGAATTTGGATGTAAACCGCTAAGGGTCATAATCATAATTCTAACCTCGTCCACAAACACATCACGCAAAGCATCCCATATTTGAGCTTACCGGGGCTAAGGGGGTGTTGAGATGGGTATGGGTGTGGAGGGGGATTGACCATCGTCGGCGGTGTAGGCTGAGCGGCTGTTCTGTAAATGCGATTTGACATTTATGTCCAATTGGCGGCGGTGGAGAGGCGGGCAACGCAGTGATCACGTATAAGCATGGCTGAAACGATTGCGAAACGAAGGGCGTTCTCGCTATTAAGCGATGCGACGAAGTATGACGCGCTGGCGGCGAGAGACACTTCGTTTGCTAGCATGTTTTTATAAGTGTAAATATATAGAGTATTTTCTAACGTCCGGGATGTTTGGCTCGATCGCCATTGCGGGAAAGTGTGGAACTCTTTGACGATTGCAAAGCAGCGACGCTAGCTGGCTAGCGCGCGTGCTTACGAAATGGCCGCTAGAGCAAGCAGACATAATGCCAGCATGGGCTGCGAAGACTCTCGAGCGGGTCGAGCGAACATCTTTGGAACAAATATGTGCGACGGACTTGCGGAAGACGGGTGTTGAACCGGCGCGAGCAGCACGTCTGTTCAAATGGTAACTTGGAGTGAAATTCTCGAGATATTACAGTGCGAAGCGGATGAGCTTGCGCTTTGAATTTTTCGCACGAGTGAGAGACGAACCGGGAGATCAAGTATGACCAACCAGTTTATGAAGAAACCAGCTGTGGCGAAGGGCTGTGCGAATCAGCGCGCGATCACCCGCACCATGATCCAGGCGAAATTGGCAAGCGGGTTAGCCTCCGAGTGCGGCTTTCGCGAGGCCTTCGAGCAAGTCTTTGGATCACCGTCAGTATCCAACCAAACTTGGGCCGAAGACGCCCATGTGGCGGTGGTGCGATGGTTCGAATCGCCACTAGGGCCAATGCTCGAAGGAGCGACGGCCGATGGCGTGTGTCTGCTTGAGTTTGTTGATCGCCGTGCGTTACAGACGCAGATTGACGTACTTCGTAAACGCCTCAAACAGCCGATGGTTCCGGCGCATGTGCTCGCGACGAAATCGCCTATCGCGAATTCGTCTGTCGCCCATCCTGCACTCGCACATCTGGATCAACTCGCAACGCAATTGGTTGAATACTTCGCGGGAACTCGGACCGAGTTCACCGTGAAACTGCTCGCGCCGGGCACAACGTTTCAGGCGCAGGTGTGGGAAGCGCTGCGGGCGATTCCGCCGGGCAAGACGCGGTCATATGCACAAATTGCCAAGGCGATCGGCCGACCGAAAGCGACGCGGGCAGTTGCGCGAGCAAACGGCGATAATCGGTTGGCGATACTCATCCCATGCCACCGCGTGATTGGTTCGGATGGATCAATGACCGGCTATGGCGGTGGAATCTGGCGGAAAGAAGCATTGCTCAAACTGGAACGCTGTGATGAGGGCCAGAATCTGTGTGGATTGGAATGGACGTTTCAATCCAAGGCAACCTGTTTCAAAACAAAAGCCGGAGACCCTGCCTTCGCAGCGTCTCCGGAATAAGCGGAGAGAGGGGGATTCGAACCCCCGAAACGGTTGCCCGTTTACGCGATTTCCAGTCGCGTTCCTTCAGCCTCTCGGACATCTCTCCAGAAGCCCGTCTCGTGGCCTAATACGTGGTCTTTCTCGAAGTCCGACCACCAATCATGCCAAGATCGGCAGGGCGAGAGTTTAGGCGTGCTGTGGTCTGGGATCGAGTGGGCATGGGGTGGCTGTTGGGGGAAGAAATTTGACTCGGCTTTGCGAGAAGTTTGATATCCCTGAAAATACCATATCTCGGGCAAAGCAGGCTTCAGCGAATTCTCAAGGCCTTACTCAGGCGTGTGCCCCAGTGCTTGTCCATCGCGAGAAAGCCGACAGCAAGCCCGATGCTGGCGCCGACGACTACGTCGGATGGAAAGTGGGCACCAAAGATCACGCGGCTTGCCATCACGATGCCAAGCAAAGGAAGGCAGAGCGGGGTCAGCTTTGGGTAGAGTCGGATAAGAACCGCGGTCAGCGCGCCAGCGGCAGAAGCGTGGCTCGAAGGCATGGACCAAAGGTCAGAAGATATGTTGCCACCGAGTTGCCATGAGTAGCGAGCGATATGGCCAACTTGCGTGCCCAAGGCGATTGGGTCGATGTCGCGTACAAGCGGATACGTACGAAAGGAAGCGCCGAACCAAGTAGCGGAATCGTAGCCGACGAGAGCATCGGGATTGAGGGTGGCGCGAGGGCGGGGCCTACCGAAGCCGATTTTCAAGAGCCAGCAGAGGATGCTGGTGGTTGCGCCAGCAACGATCCAATCAAGGATGCGGGTTCGTATGCGAGGATCTAGAAGAATCGCGACGAGGGCCGCGATAAGGGAAGTGGCGAGGTCGCCATATTGCTGGAGCAAATTAAGAGTTCGGCGAAGGTCGCCACCGAGGGCGAGGGAGCCGCCATCTTGCAAGGCGGTTGCGGCATGAGCAATTGTGTTGTCGAAGGGGATAAGGATCCCGCCAAGGATTAGGCCAAAGGCGATTAGAGCAAGCGAACGCTTTGGCGTGAAGGGTGCTGCAAGGAAAGAGTTCTGATGCGAGATCGATGAACCAGTGCGTGGCGCCGTAGGATCGTGCCCTGTTATGAGAAATGAATTGTCGACAGAGTCGTGAACGTGTTGGTTGGCGAGTTGGTTGGGGGGTTCGGCACTGCGCGTGGGTGCAATCGCAGGCGAATGTGAGTGGGTGCTCGCGGGTTGAGTTGGGTGTGGTCGTGTGTCGCCCATGAAGTCGATTCTACGCTCTGACTTGTTCGGATTTGGCGGGGTGCGATTTGGGAGTGCTTGCGATCGTTGATGAGCCTCGAAAGATTGGATCACGATCAAAAGTGCCTGTGGCTCTTGAGTCACGGCTTGCGCGGGCGTGTGGCTCCTGGCGTGGGGCGTGTGTGTTGGTGTTGATGTGCTTGTTTGTATATGTACCTGGGCTGTGGACGTTGCCTGCGATTGATCGCGACGAATCGCGCTTTGCTCAGGCAAGTCGGCAGATGGCCGAAGCGAAGACGCCTTTGGGATGGGTTGTGCCAATGGTTCAGGATCGGCCGCGGCTAAATAAGCCGCCACTGATTTATTGGGCACAAGCAGCGAGCGTGCGTGCCTTTACCGGCGAACCCGAAGCTGGCACGCGAAGGAACGACGCTATTTGGATGTATCGCTTGCCCAGTTTGTTAGCTGCGATTGCAACGGTATTGATGGTGTGGCAGTGGGGCAGGAAGTTGATCCCCAGTGCTGCGGCGATGCTTGCAGCGGCGGGGCTGGCGGCGTCCCCGATCTTTGTGTGGGAGGCGCACCAGGCGCGCGCGGACATGCTTCTGGTCATGGTGACGACCGGCGCGATGTGGGCATGGACCACGATCCAGCGTTCGCGAGACGATGTTGGCGTGAGGCGTTGGGCGCCGGTGGCCGCGCTATGGGTGTGTGTATGGCTAGGTGTTATGGTGAAAGGGCCGATCACGCCGATGGTTGTGGGGCTGGGAACGCTCGGATTGTGTGTATGGTCGCGGAGTATCAAGCCTTTGTGGCGGATCAAACCGATTGTTGGAATAGCAGCGGTGGTGGTGCTCTCGCTGCCTTGGGTAGTGTTGGTGGCGAGAGAAGTTGGATTCGAGAAATACGCGGCGTTGTTGCACGACGAAGTGATCGGCCGAAGCCTTGAACCAAAAGAAGGGCACTGGGGCCCGCCTGGATATCACGCGATTGCTTCGGTAGTGTTGCTCGCACCGATTTCGCTGACCCTTGGGCTTGGGGTTGCGGTCGCGTTCGTGCGTGGCACGCGAAGCGAATCGAGCCTATCCCGGCTGCGATTGGTTCGGATATTGCACAAACGCGCAAACCGAAAAAGCAACAAGGATGGAAAGAAGAAGAATTTAACGGGCGCGAAACCTGATGAACGATGGTTGTGGTCGCGCTATGTCGTTTCACTTGTGCGTGCGAGGGTGTTGCGGGTGCGCGATCCGGGCGTGCTCTTGCTTTGTCTCTTGGTGCCTTCGTGGATCGTGTTTGAATTAGTGAGCACGAAACTGCCACACTACACGATGCCTTTGCTGCCGGTGTTAGCCTTGCTCGCGGCACGGGTCGCGGTGACGGTGTGGGCGGATGGGTTGCTCGTGCGCGTGTGGTTCCAGATTTGCGCAGTGGGGTATGCAATTACGATGGCGATGTTCGCGTGCCTGGCATTTGGTTTTGCGGCATTTGTGTTGGATCGACTCGGGAGCAGCGCAGGCTCGATTGCGATGGGTGCAGCTGGCGTCATCACTGCTTTTGGTACCCTTGTGTGTACGTTGCAACTTCTACGACGACGCAGAGTGTGGCGAGCGATGGCGGTAGGAATCGGCGCGTGTTTGCTGAGTTCAGGGACGATCATGATGGTGTTGCCGATGACGCCGGACATACGCACAAGCCGGAATCTTGCGCGCGAAATTGACATGCTCGACCGAGCGGGAACACGTGATGTCGTTGCGATTGTGTATCACGAGGACAGCTTGATCTTCGAGACGCACGGGCGAATGCGGCGAGAATCAGCCGAGGGATTGCTTGCGAGGCTTGCGCGTGGCGAGGCTCCAATCGTGATCTTGCCGCGCGCCGAATTGGCGAAGTATCCGGGCCTTGTCGAACGCGCTGGCGTCGCCGGATTTAATTACTCGAAGGGCAAACGTGTCGATCTGGTCGTTGCCGAAGTGGTACAGCGAGCTGAGTCGGTCGGCATTGCGAGTCCCAAAGCTAGCCAGGAGCAGCGATGAACACGCCACAAGCACCGACTGGGTTGTTGGTGATGGACAAGGAAACCGGGTACACGTCGATGGATGTGTGTGCGATTGTGCGATCGCGCCTCAAGCGTGGCGGGGCGCCCAAACGCGTCAAGGTTGGCCACGCGGGAACGCTCGATCCTGCGGCAACAGGCGTGCTGTTGATCCTGATCGGCTCGAGCACGCGCCTCGTCGATCGGTTCATGGCGACCCGCAAAAGGTACATCGCCGAGGTTGATCTTTCGTGTACCTCAACGACGGATGATCGCGAAGGAGCGACTACGCAAGTACCTGTGCTCACGCCGCCAGGTCGAGAAGCTATCGACGTTGCGCTCGCGAGGTTTATCGGGACAATCCAGCAAGTTCCCCCGGCTTTTTCTGCGATCCACATCGATGGGCAGCGTGCGTACGCGCTCGCGCGAGAAGGTAAAGCCGTCGAGATTCCGGCACGACCCGTGGTGGTCTACGCCATCTCAGTTGTTGCGTATGCGTTCCCGAAACTCGTACTCGATATCGCGTGTGGCAAGGGGACGTACATCCGAAGTATTGCGCGCGATCTAGGGCCAGTCTTGGGCACGGGGGGCATGCTCGCGGGACTTCAGCGGACAGAGGTTGGCGATTTCACGCTCGAAATGTCTGCGCGGCTCACCGACGTGCCCGATCCGTTACTACAGGAACACCTTCGTGATCCCAAGCTGTATCTTTCTGCAACGAGCTAGTGATGGCTTGCGCGAAGTTTCATTGCATCAGTTTGGGCTATCCTGAAATACGTGCACGAACTGGTAAATCGTGGTACCCTTGGCTATGACCAATATCCACGGAACCGGTTTGGCGTCTTTGGTGCGAGGCTTTGGAGCATGCGTGCTTGTGGTGATCGCGCTGGCGTGCGGAGCATGCAACACGATCCAGAAAGATAAAGCCTCGGCATTCCATGACGAGCACAATGGGCGAGACAAGTTAACGTGGGCAATTGCCATCCATGGTGGAGCTGGCACTTTGGACCCTAGCGAAGACCCCGCGCTCGCAGAACAGTATAAAATTTCGCTTGGTAGGGCCCTCGACGCGGGCACCGCGATTTTGTCTGCTGGTGGCACTTCTCTCGATGCGTGCATTGCGGCGGTACGTGTGCTCGAAGACGACGAACTCTTTAACGCTGGACGCGGAGCAGCGCTCACGCGCGAAGGCAAGGCCGAACTCGACGCGGCAATCATGGATGGCAGCACGCTCAAAGCTGGTGCGGTCTCCGGCGTGACAACGGTAAAAAATCCCGTTGGCCTCGCGCGGCTTGTGATGGAACAAACACGGTTCATCCTGCTTGCGGGAGCGGGTGCCGAGCGATTTGCCGACTCGATGAGTGTTGAACGCGTGCCCAACGAATATTTCATCACCGAGCGTCGCAAGAAGATGCTCGAAGAATTGCTCCAACCCAGTCGTCCTGCTGTGATGAACAATTGGAGTGTCGACGTGCGCGTTGCGAACCACGATACGATCACACCCGAGATGCGTATGGGCACGGTCGGATGCGTCGCGATGGACGCATCGGGCAAGTTGGCAGCAGCAACGAGCACGGGTGGGTTGACCGGGAAGTTGCCCGGCCGCGTCGGCGACGCGCCCCAGATCGGCGCGGGGACGTATGCGAATGCAATGGTCGCGATTAGTTGCACCGGTAGCGGCGAACAGTTCATCCGCCATGGCGTTGCGCGTGGTGTTGCTTCGCGCATGGAATTGACAAAGGAAAGTGTCGCTGCGGCTTCTGAACACTTTATCTTTCGCGTCCTCAAGCCCGACGACGGCGGCATGATCGCAATTGACGCCAACGGCCGTATCGCTACGCCATTTAGCACCGTGGGCATGTATCGCGGCGTCGCCGATTCGCAAGGACTTCGCGAAGTCAAGATTTGGAAGTAGTTGGATGACCGCCGATCGCACGCCGATTCGCGAGCAGTTCACGCTCACGTTCGCAACACGCCAGTTGAAAACATACAAGCCCATGCACAAACGCGCTTTCAGATTGGAGTCTTTGCCGATGAAACCTACCCGTTCACGCTCGCTCCTGCAGATTTTTACTGCAGCGGGAACTATCTGCGTGTTGTCCAGTTTCGCAAATTCGCAAGTCACACAAAGCGACGCTGCGAAGCTGCTCGTGCCCGATACTACTGCTACCCCAGCAGCATTTGAGCCCACAACAAAGCCAGCTACGCCAACCGGCATGGCGAGCCCTAGCTTTATCGCAATCGGCGGAGCGCTCGAAGACGAAAACTCGGCAATCTTTGAAGCCATGCTGACGCGTAAGGACACGAACAAGATCGTGATCGTGCCATACGCAAGCGCGGACGCGGCAGAGGCTGGCAAGCGAACTATTGAACGCTTCAATAAGTATCGCCCCGACGCGCGGTACGTTGTCCTCCCCGACCCGGCAAAGGACGAAGCCTCACGCGATTTAGCCATCAGTTGGATCAGCCATGCTGACTTGGTCTTCTTCACCGGTGGCGATCAAAAACGCCTTAACGCGCGATTCGGCTCCTTCGAGAAACCCAACGGCGTCCTCAACGCACTCCACCAAGGCATGCGCAGGTGGGATACACGCGTCGCCGGGACGAGCGCGGGTGCCGCCATGATGTCCGATCCGATGTTCTTGGGCGGCGGCAGCGAATCCGCCCTTGCTGGCACGCCCGCGATCGATGGCGAAGATGCGGATCCTGGCGCAATACCTGGTGATGCCAAGACACCGGTAGGCGTTCGGCTCGGGCCTGGGCTTGGGCTCGTGCCTAACGTGATCATCGATACACATTTCTTTCCGCGAGGGCGGATCGGGCGATTAATTGCCGCGGTTGATAACCAGAAAACGCGCGTCGGCGTCGGCATCGATGAAGATCGAGCCGTTCGCTTTGACGCCAACGGTACGACGGCGATGGGAAACCACGCTGCATTGTTGGTCCATGGCACGATCATACGCGAGGGCCTGTCTCGGCTTGGTGCAAGGCTCACGCTCGTTTCAGATGGCGACAACGTAAAGCTCAAAGGGTCGATCGCGCCTGGAGGCTCGCCCGGAGCAGGAATCGCCGTCGAGTTTACTGCTGCGCACAACTCGGTTCCGCTCGATGCAGCGGCACGCCTTGCTATCGGGGCTTTTGCAGACGCACAAGATGCGCGATACAAAGAAAGGGCCCGCTATGAACCAGACGCATGGGGTCGCGATCGCGCGCTGCAGATGCTTCGTCGTTTGGCCGCGGAACCAGCAACTCCCCAGCACGCGACGAGTGATCAGTTTGATTTCGTGATCTCTGCGGACGAATACACGCAATTCTATTGGGATGGTAAAGACCCTGCAACGCTGCGCGTTCACCAAGCAATAGCGGATGTGCGTGAGCGATTGGATACAAAGCCCGAAACAGCAGAGAAGGACGTTGAGTAAGGTACTGGTGCCGCTTCGCCGCCCAAGGCTCCATAATGAACGCCTGTTGAATTGACTTATAACCGCGATTGACCGTGAGATGCGGATGTAAGTGTTTCAACGTGAATAGGAAAACAGTTGTATGCCAGCGCACGTCCACAAACAGCCAACGCTGGTCATGCTCGGTTCAGGAGAATTAGGCCGCGAGGTCGTCATCTCAGCCAAACGGCTTGGATGCAAGGTAGTCGCTATTGATTCGTATGCTGGTGCACCAGCGATGCAGGTGGCCGACGCGAGCGAAGTGGTGAACATGCTCGATGGGGACGCGCTCGAAGGCGCTGTCCGCGCGCATATCAAACTCGGCGAGCACGCGTTTATTGTGCCAGAGATCGAAGCGATCCGCACCGAGCGGCTACTCGACTTGGAAAGGGCTGGCTTTCAAATTATTCCATCTGCGCGAGCGGCCCACCTCACGATGAATCGCGACGCGATCCGCGAGCTTGCGGCGACAACGTTGAAGATGCCGACGGCGCGCTTTGCGTACGCAAACTCAGCCGACGAACTTCGCGCCGCAGTCTTCGGTAGTGGCGAAAGCTCACAAGCATCGCACGCCTCACAAGTCTCGCGATCACTACAAGACTTTCGATTCAAGCACGGTCTCATCGGCGTGCCTTGCGTGATCAAGCCCGTGATGTCATCTTCGGGCAAGGGGCAATCGGTCGCGCGCGATGCGAAGCAAGTGGACGGAGCATGGGAGTATGCCGTCGCGTCGATGCGGGGCGATACACGACGCGTGATCGTCGAAGAGTTCATCAAGTTTGACTATGAAATCACGCTTCTCACGGTTCGCCAGCGGCCAATAGTCGCGAGCGAGAAACTCACCGAAAGCGAACGAACGCTTTTTTGCCCGGTGATCGGGCATCGTCAGGAACGCGGCGATTATCAGGAATCGTGGATGCCTTGCGCGATGCCGCCTGCGCTCGTGAAAAAAGCTCAGTCGATGGCGCGAGCGATCACCTCGGAGATTGCTGGTGAGCAAGGCGCAGGCCTCTTTGGCGTTGAGTTCTTTGTGGTTGCCGCGAAGAGAAAGAAGCTCGCGCGGGTCATCTTCTCTGAGTTGTCGCCTAGGCCACACGATACCGGCATGGTGACGATGATCGGACAGGATTTGTCCGAGTTTGACCTGCATATACGCGCGATTCTGGGCTTACCGATCCCCGCGATTCGCGCGGAGCGTGCGGCTGCTTCAGCAGTCATCCTTGCAAACAGTGCGTCAATGCAAGAGCCTAGTTATGTTGGCATCGATCGCGCGCTCGCGCTCAAGAACGTTGAAGTACGGCTATTTGGCAAGCCAACGACGCGCGAGTATCGTCGAATGGGCGTCGCGCTCGCGCGTGCAAATTCGGTGAAAGCCGCGAGAGCCCTTGCGACCAAGGCTGCGTCGCTTGTGCGTGTGGTCTCAAATGAGAGATAGTCTCGACAGATTACAAGTTGTTTGAGCGCAAGCGGACGCAGCCAGGAACCAAGCAATCTTTCAATCAGGGCTTGTACCAATCGGAAATCTCTCACTAAAACGAATTTGATCTCGGAGTGCACATTACGAAGAAAAATAGTGCAGCCTCGCTAATGCAGCCACGCTATCGTGCGGCTCTACTTGAAATGATAGTGGTTCGTGAGCCCTAGAAGTATGTCAGCAGGCATTATCTATGAGACAAAATAGTCACAGATATTCGCTATGTAATGATAAGCACACGGCAACTTCCATATAGCTAGCAATTATTCAGCTTTGAACCGATCAGGAGGCTTACTGCGTGGATGCTGCGCTTTCTTTTGTTTTTTGCGGTGCTTCTTTATCCACGAAGTTGAGACGCGTCGAGAGAGCTTCCTTCGCAAAGGTTGCTTCGCCTGGGAGCAAACGCCGTCGCTCGTTGATCATCAGCGAGATAAACTGTTCTTGGTTAAAGGTACGGACCATTTCTTTGGTGAGTGGTTCGCGTGATATGACCTGCGCAATAACCACGCCTCGCACGCGTGGCAGCGATACGCCAACGCTACGCGCGTCTGCGTTTGATTCATCCAACGGCACAGTTGGCGAGAGCGCGTCCGCGGCATCCATCACAGCATTGCGGAACGCGGGGTCGTTCATCTGCTGAGCAAGGAAGCTCACTTGGCTACGCGTGATTTGCACCTGGCGTACGGGTGTAATCGAACTGCCTGGGAAGCGGGTTTCGATGGATTCTTTGACCGCGTCAAGGCCTCGCAAGCTCGCCAGCACGCGAAGCTCGGGGAGTTCAGAAGTAAGGCGTTCGTAGGCTTTGGCCAGCCGCGCGTCGCGTACGACTGCATCGCGAACTTCATCGATGGACGTCGCGGCAGATTCGGGGCGTGCATCCGTGATCTCAATGTACGAACGGTTGCCTACAGCATTAATCAGTGGCGTTGCAACAAACGGTATATTGGTCTGCAGATCAAGGTCGCTCGTCGGCGAGAGTTCCTTGACTCGCTCGACCAAGCGCGAGAGGGGCAGTCTCGCCGTGGCAGACGTGTATACAGCAGTACCGATCTCGTCGAGAGAATCAAGTGATTTGACAGGCGTAAAGGTGCTTTCTTTGCGGGTGATGATTGGCGTTGGGATAGTAATGCTAGAGAACTCTTTGATCCCGTTGACCACTTCGACAGCGAGAGCTTCGAGAGTCGGGCGTTTATCGTCCCAGTCGGCGGCAAGAACTTTGTGCGAGCCAACAGTTTCGAGGTTGCGAGTTGCCTGATTCACACGAGCCTTTAAGATGCGGTCGGCCTCGGCAAGGATCGAGTCGGCACGCTGATCACGCAGGATCGCTTCGACCTTAGGTCTTTCAACCGAAAATTCGCCTGGGAATGAGCCGCGGTTTTGCTGCCAGTGCTTGTTCACAGCGAGCGGGTCGAGCTGGATCGAGTTGGCTATCCCCGCGCGATCAAGGGTGAGCCACGCCATCTTGACGCGAGGTGGTTGCAGGTATCCAAAGCCAAGTCCTTCAACGTCAGGGGCGACAGCGGCGTACTTGGCGAATTGCGTCGCGAGCTCTTCAGGAGTTGGCTCAACGACAGAGGATTCAAGAGCCGAGGCGGGAACCAAAGCCGCGTCGATGGTTGCTTGATCAGCTTCGCGGCGTGCTTCAGCGATAAGCCGAACGTCGGACAAGCGCGGCGCACCAAAGGTCAATTCCATCAGACGCTCGACGCCTCGGAGTTTGGCAAGGACGCGTTCCATCTCGATGGACGAGAGCTGCGATTGTGCACCTGCTGTATCTAATGCGTTAGCAAGCTCGTTGGTGGTTGCTAGAACATACTGCGTCTGAAATGCCTGGAAGGATCCTGCTCTTTGGACCTCACGCATGAGTTCAGACTGATCTGCGGATCGCAGTTTCGACATCGCTTTGCGTTCGCCAAGTACTGGCAGCCAGTCGCGACCATCGACTTCGAAGCCGATAAGCCCGGCGTTGTTCGCTTCGTGCGAGAGAAGGAACCAAGTAGTCGAGTCGTTGATGCCGTTGCCGATGGAGGCAAGGTAGCTTTCGCCCAAAACCATCTTGAGTGCTTCAAACTCGCGCTGGGCCAGGAACATATTGCCAGCAGTAATGGAGTCGCCGTTGAGCGTTCCCACAACT
>JBBRGG010000023.1:0-20640 GCA_038240875.1 Phycisphaerales bacterium
GGGTATCGCTACGTAACCGTGGCGGTTTCTGAATTACTACGCCTTCTTGATACATAGTACAGCAAGCGGCACGAAACGAGAAGAGTTACTTGCAGAGTTTGTCTGAATAACGCCGGTTCAAAGTGTTTGGCCGCACAGGTCCGAAAAATACTACTGGCGTTGAGTCGTAAATGTGAGATTTGTACGCAGCAAAGTGCCTGGTCGCGTGCTCGTTAGCAAGTTAAATGACCTGCTCGGCACGAAGCGATGCAGTTAGCGTGCTAGATTACTTGCTCATAAGCATCGTGAAGCCGACGTTGGCGGCGTTGAAGAGCGCGTGCATGATGATGGGGACGCCGATGCGTTTGGTACGCTCAAAGGCGATGCCAAGGCCGATGCTGAAAGTAAAGAGCGAAAGGATTGCGTACCAAGGCATACCTGTGCCGCCGATGCTGTGCATGAGGGCGAAAGGGATCGATGTAAGAAGGATGGCGATCCACGGCGCGTTAAAGACTCGCAGGAACATGGACTGCAGCAAGCCTCGGTAGATGATTTCTTCCAAGATCGGCACGATGAGGACGGCGGTCGCGATCATCACCCAGGCCCACACGTTGTTGGGATTGTCGTGGAACACCTGAAGTGTCTGGTGGCTGATGGGGTTGACGGAATAGCCAAGGCGGGTGTGGATGAGTGCGCCGAGGATGCCGACGAGGCCGACGATGGGGAATACTAGAAGCGTGCCAAGGACGCCTTGGACGAAGCTGCGTGAGTCGATGGTGAAGCCAGAGTTTGGCTCTGCAATTGCAAGCAGCCTGGCAAGCCCGATGGCGACGATCAGCCCGAAGCCAAAGCCAAAGAGAGACATCAATGCGAGCTCGCGGATATCGGTGTAGGGTTTGGTGAAGCCGAGCGGCAGGGAAACCGCGGCGGTTGTGCCAAGCATCATGGATGCCAGGCAGACAAAGGCGCAGATGAACCAGATGTACGCCGGGATGTTGGCAACGCCTCGCGAGCCGGCGCGAGCGAGTGAGCCGGGACGTGCAAGGTCAAAGGCAAAGGCACAGGTAAGAGCAACGATTGTGCCTACGACGTAAGTCCAGAAGAGTGGATCTTGCTGGAACTTGTGCTGTGCGACGGCGGCGGCGGCTTCTGCGGTTTGGGTGGTCGTGTCAGCTGCGACTTGGGCGACGGATTGGGCGGCGTCGGCAATCTTTTCCGTGGCTGCCGTGGCGTGCTCGCCAATAGTTTCGGCGACAGGTTGGTTTGCTAGAGGTAGATTGGATGTATATAGATTGGCTGTTGGCAGGCTGGCTTGCGCCGGGACAATACATGGGCTAGCAAGTAGAAGAACAGCGAAGGCCGCGACACTGAAGAGGAAGAGTGCTCGCGGTTTAGCTTGCCGGGAGGTATTGAGGTTTTTTTTGTAAAGTTTCGAGAGGTTGAAAGCGGGCATGTTTGAAGGTTGGGCGTTGAGGCGGCCAATGATGAAGCCGATGTCTATTCCTGTGCTCGACGCGATCATCGCCCATAAACGTGAAGAGGTAGCTGCGCTCAAGGCAGTCACGAGCTTCGATGAGCTCGAAGCAATGGTGGCGCAGCAAGAGCCGCCGAGGAATTTCTTTGCAGCGGTGAGGCCTGGTACGCCCCATGCGACGCGTGTAATAGCCGAGGTCAAACGCAAGAGTCCCTCCGCGGGATGGATCCGCCCGGAATACGAGGACGTGAGCTTTGCACCCGAGGGTATCGCGGCTCAATACTTTGAGGCTGGGGCGGCGGCGGTTTCCTGCCTGACTGATCGACGATTCTTTGGCGGGGACATTTCGTATATCGCACGGATCAAGGATCGGGTGCCTTTGCCGGTGCTCCGGAAAGATTTCATCGTTGATCCGTGGCAGCTATGGGAAAGCCGTGCGAATGGCGCGGATGCGGTGCTATTGATCGCTGAGTGCTTGCGCGAGGGAGAGTTGATCGATTTGTTGATCCTTGCGCAGCAACTCGGGCTAACAGCGTTGGTCGAGGTACACGAGATGGATAGCCTGCTACGGGTTCGGCCACATGTCGGCTTTCCGCACCCGGGATATTTTTTGCTCGGGATCAACAATCGAGATTTGTCGAATATGAAAGTGGATGTTGGGCACACGCTTCGGCTGGCAGACCTGGTGGAGGACCGTTCGGTGCTCGTGAGCGAGTCGGGGATTCGAACGTTCGCCGACTTGGTGCGTTTGCGTGAAGCTGGGGTGCAGATCGTGCTGGTGGGTGAGCACTTGATGCGGGCCGAACACCCAGGCTTGGCATTGAAAGAACTGTTGACGCCGGAGAAGGCATGAGAAGGCATGAGAAGGCTAAAGAGGGATTGAAGTTTGGAGCTTTTTAGTTCGTGAACTGTTTGGCGCAGGTTGGATCAAAGCCGAGCGCACACGTCTGGGAACGCAATCAGTAAGGCAATCAGTAAGGCAATCAAGACTGCAGGATTAGGCAATTGTCGCCGTTGTATTGAGAAGGGAAACGATCGATGCGTATCGAGCAAGCTGGCGCAAAGCATGTTGGATCAGGTCTCGCAGTAGTTTCGACACGCAATCGCGTGAGAGGCTTTAGCTCGCTCGCCATCTCTGCGATGGTTGTGCTTGCGGGTTCGTGCGCGTCGATTGTGCACGCGATGCAAGATGCTGCGAGTGTTCTGAAGCCTGAAGTTGAGTCTGCGCTTCTCGAGCCATTGACAGAGCCCGCGCCAGCTTTGTCACCAGTTTCTACGCCAGAGCCAGCCCTGGCGCCAGATGCGAACGAAGCCAGGCAAATCTTTGAGCGCGCTCGCGACCACATCCGGACGCTAAATTATTTGCGTTTTGACAGCAAGAGCTATGCCACCGAGGGAATGGCGAAGTTGGTGACGGCTGCCAACGGCACCGTTATCGCCATTCGTGCGCCGTCTGGATCGACTAATCATTGGATGTTGCGGGCAACTGGAACGACAGTGCCAAGGGGCGCAGAAGCGGGAGTGGTCTTTGATTACGCGATATTGCCTGGTTCGCGTGAGTGGGTGAACCATGACCTGCGAAAGGTGATTGAGGTGCTCAAGACTGCCGCTGGTGGCACGTCGATGACGGCGCCCAACGGCTTGTTGCCCACAGACGTTCTCGACAAGTTACCCTTTACTCGCGCAATGAAAAACGCGAGCTATACATTAGAATCCGCAGAGACTGTTGATGGTGTTGAATGTGATGTAGTGTTGCTTGACGCAAGTGGTGGCAAGTCTCGCTGGTACATCGGCCAAGACGATCACTTCCCGCGCAAGATCGTTCGGCTTGTCTCGTACATGGGCGAAGCGTGCACGATCGTGAACGAGTTTACATCAGTGCAAACCGGGAGCGCAAGGCCCGCAGATGTTGACGACGCGTCGATGCGGGTTACGGTTCCTCCGGGGTATGCCGAGCAGCGCGAGAAGCCCAAGCCGCCCCCGCCGCCGCCGGTTGTGATGCCGGAGGCGAACGATGGTCAGAAACAAGATCAAAGCACGCAAGATGGCGGCAAAGGTTTAGAAGGCAAGCCATTACAAGGCGATGGCGCGCTATCGATGGTGGTGCCTGTCGCGCCACCCGCACCCGCGCTGCCTGCGATTGCGCCAGCATTCGAGCTTTCCAAAATCGATGGCACGAAGGTCACACTGGAATCGATGCGCGGCTCGGTCGTCGTGCTCGACTTCTTTGGCACGTGGGCGCTCTCGAGCGAAGCATGGCATGGCCAGCTTAAGACAATTCTTGAATCGTCGGGCTCGGGAGCAGTCGCGGGCGAGAATCAGCCCAAGCTTGTGTCGATAGTCATTCGACAGCGTTCGCCCGAGCTCGCACAAGCGAAACTCATTGAAGCTGGTATTTTCACTCCATTGCTCATCGGTAGCGATGAAGTAGCCTCACAATACGGCATTCACGTATACCCGGCGGCGGCGGTCGTCGGCAAAGACGGCACGCTGATCGCCGTTATCCAAGGGTGCGGGAGCGAAGACAGCGTGGCAAAGCTCACCGCCGCAATTGCGCGAGCATCGATAGAGTCAAACCCATCAAAGTAAATTCAGTCTTGGGTATTTAATAGTCTTGGACTGGCATCACAGCATTAGAACGCAGCTCGCAAAGTCACATTCAAGCACGAATCAGTTGTACTTACTTGGTGCAAACGATCCAATTCTTAAGGAGCATTCCATGCCACGCATCACTCCCGTTGATCCCGCGACCGCAACCGGCAAGGCCAAGGAAATTTTTGCTGGCCCTCTCGCAGGCAAGCACTTCAACATCTTCAAGAGCATGGCTAACTCGCCCAGCGTGCTCGATGCCTACCTTGGCTTGTCGGGCGCAATTTCGCATGGCACGCTCAACGCAAAGGAACGCGAAGTCGTTCAACTCGCGGTTGGTGAAGCCAACAACTGTGGCTATTGCGTCGCGGCTCACACCGCCATCGGCAAGTCGGTTGGTTTGTCCGAGACGCAAACGGTCGAGAGCCGTCGTGGTACGCTCGCGGATGCTAAGTTGAACGCGCTCGCTCACTTCGCGCTCGCGCTACACGAAAAGCGTGGCACGGTGAGCGATAGCGACGTGTCGGCGTTCAAGGCAGCAGGATTCACCGAAGGCCAGATCGGCGAAGTTGTGGCGAACTATTCGCTCGCGATCTTCACCAACTACTTCAATCACGTGAACCAGACGCCTGTAGATTTCCCCGCCGCGCCGACGATCTAATACAGGCTACATGCGTACGAAACATTGCCAGACTCGCCCAAGGCCCTCTTTGTAGAGGGGATTTTCGGTTATAAAAGTGTTGGGCCTCTTACCCGCCAATAGCAGTTGACGTGGGCGCTTTTGTGCCCGTATCGATAAAAACATCGACGGCTTGCCCTGGGTACAGGTGGAGTCGATCAGAGGCGTTTACTGGCGTGATTGATCCGCCGCTCGCATTGATATCGCCTTGCTTTGGCAACATCGCTTCAAAAACGACGTCGATGACGCGGGTGTCGACGCGTTCGCTGTTGGAGCCGGTGATGTCCGCCTTGGGACGTGCGAAGGGTTCGATACGGACAAGACGCAACGGGATATCGCGAGACATCGAGCCACGCGTGCGAGCTGCACCCGCGATCGTTGAGCCATCGCCCAAGAGCGCAATATCTTCTTCGTCGACTTGGGCACGAATGTGGAGCCGCGAGACATCGCCAAGGATCATCGCGGGGCGCGACGGGTCGGTGGAAGCGAACGCGCCAGCTTCGATGCTTCGCCGAAGTACTGTCGCGTCGCGTGGCGCGCGGATGAAGAGCCTTTCGTGCAGGAGTTGCAGAGCCTTAACTTGTGCTTTGGCGCTTGCAAGGCGACCTTGGAGCACAACTAAATCCGGAGCCCAGCCGCCCGCGGAAATCGATGCGAGTTCACCCTTGACGCGATCAACGTCGGCTTGGGCGGCTTCAACGCCAAAGCGGGCGATGTCAACATCGCGCGACACGGCTCCGCCACGGCGCGAGGCTTCTTCGGTCACGCGAAGTTGTTCACGTCGATCGGCGAGCACCGCTTCGGCACGCGCGACCGTCGCCTTGAGCGGCGGCAAATCTTCAACGCGTGGCAAGGCGCGCCATCGCGTGACTTCTGATTCCGCGGAAAGTACCTGTGCTTGGGCGCGAACGAGTTCAGAGTCGATCACGCGAGTATCAAGCTCAAAGAGCGGGTCGCCTTTGGAAACGCGATCGCCGACTTGCGCGTGGACCGCCGCGATGATGCCAGCTTCGGGGGCGATGATGAGAACTTCGCGGTCGGCGGGCTCGACAATGCCCAAAGCCGCTACGCCGCGAGCAAAGGGGTTGACCGATGCAGGCCGTGCCAGAGGAACTTCAGGCAGGGGAGTCTTATTGGTCGCTACCGCGTACACGCCCACGGCTACGCCGCAGGCCGCGAGAAAGATGGTGAGCCACTTGATCATTGTGTGTGTCCGGATCCAACGAAGCGGTTTGTTGTTTGCGTTACCAAAACATGTACTACGAAGAGAAGACAGTGCCAGGCGAAACACGAAGCACACGGCGAAGGCTCACAATGCTGCCTAGAAGGATCGTCAAAAGCGTCGCGCCAAAGGAGCCAACGAGGAGTTGCCAGGGGAAGAAGACCGATAGCTCTGACTCGACTTCCTTCGCGAGAATGCTGAACGCCCCGGCGATACCGACGCCGATGCCATAGCCGATGACGCCGACGATGAGTGCTTGAATCAGCACCATCGAGACCAGCGTGTTCCCTGTTGCGCCCATCGCCTTGAGTACAGCGAAGTACTTGAGGTTCTCAATTGTGAACTGGTAAAAAATTGCGGCAGAAAGCAGCAGCCCAACAACAAAGCCAAGCAGGATCGTAATGAAAAAGTTGACGCCGATGCCCGTGGCGACCATGATAAAGCGGATGGTGCGCTCGCGAAACTGGTCTTGCGTGAGCGCGACGACGTCGCCCAGAGCTTGGATGCCAGCTTGGACTTCGGCCTTGTTGAATTCAGGCTTGATCTTCACGAGGATGTAGCTGATACGTTCGCGGCCAGTGGGGGAGAAGTTGATCGCGGTGTCGAAGGCGGTGTAAATGATCGCGTTGGATTCAAAGCCAAGTCGAGCCTTGCAAAACCCAACGACGACGGCTCTGCGGTCGTTGATCTTGATCACATCGCCCATGTTGATGTTGCCAAGTTTGGCGCGCGAAGAGTTCTCAACGATGATGGCGTCGGGTTGCCAAAGGTCTTCGATTGCGCCTTCGAGCATTTCCGGTGGCCTGCCGACGAGCGTGCTGCGAGAAAGGCCGAGTACTTGCACGCGTTTGAAGCCGTTGGGAAGTTCGCAGATGGCAAAGCCATTGAATAAAGGCTCGGCCCACTCAACGCCCGCGACGCTGCGAACGCGATTCAGGCGTTGGTCCGCCATGGGGCGAAACTCGCCGATCCATTCGGTTTGCGGATCAACAACCCAAAGGTCGGCTTGCTGGATATTTTGGAGGGGGCCGGTCGATTGCTGAAGCAGGCCCATGAAAATCGCACCTTGCTGATTCATCAAGAGCGCAGCAAAGGCGAGTCCCGCTACCAGCGTGACGTACTTGGCTCGATCACCAAAGAGCATTTGAATTGCTACACGGAGCACGAGGAAGGGTACGAGCGCATCGCGTTGATCGATTCAGATTCTGGAAGTGCGCAATTGGCATGCCACATAGATATTGGCATGCCCAACAAAGATTCACGAACCAGTGCGGAGTACGCCATATTTGAAAATGCACGAGAGCGCGCCAAAGCCGTCGGTCCATTTAATCTTTTTACCCTCCGCATAGGTTCGACCCGCATAGCTCACGGGAACTTCGTAGATGCGGAGTGGGCGTAGCGAAGTAGGCGTTGTGGAGGGTGCGGCAGAAACCGAAGCAGAGTACGTTGCGTCATCAGGAATCCGCATGTGCGCAAGTCGTGCGACAATCTCAGGTTCAACGCCAAAGCCACGTTCGGTGATGACCAGCCTTTGCATGACCGCGCGAGTAAAGCACTTGGTGCAGCACTCGATATCGGTGAGGTTGAGATTGGTCGCCATATTGGAAAACGTTGTAATGGCGCGATTCGCAACTGAGTGCCAGTAGTACAGCACTCGATGGGTTTGGCCTAGGAAACGCGACCCGATGACCGCGTCGGCACGCCCATCGATGATCGGTCGAAGCGCAACTTCGTGGTCGCTCGGGTCGTACTCCAGATCAGCATCATGGATCAAGGCGGCGTCCACGCCCTTGGATAACGCATGCGCAAGCCCAGTCGCGATCGCGGCACCCTTGCCTTGGTTTCTCGCGTGATACAAGGCTTCGACGCCAGGTTTCCTAGCCAGCGATTTGATGAGGTCGATAGAGCCATCGGTAGAACCATCGTCGATAAGGATTAGAGTTCGCTGACAAGGTTCGGACTTTCCCTGCGCGTTAACGCCACGCACTACGCCGCACGTTGGCGGCAGCGTCTGCAACACACGCTCAACCCCACGCACGACCCACCGAGATTCGTTGTATACCGGGATGATGATGGCAATATGCACGAGGCAAGGGTACCGCACACGGCTTCACAAAGTGCGGCTGCACAGCAGCTCAATATAACAATTACGCTACGTGCTTCATGTCCGCTTGTATCTCGCACCAATGTTTGCTTTAGTGCGTCGCTTCGGTCACGCGTAACACTTCTTGCACCGTCGTCAAACCTTTGGCAACTTTGCGCATGCCGTCGGATCGAAGCGTTACCATGCCTCGCTCGATGCACAATCGGCGGAACTCTGACACGTTTGGATTTCGCGCGATCACGTCACGCAACTGGTCGTCTACCGCCAACAACTCATAGATGCCAACACGCCCCGAATACCCGGTTTTGCGACATTTGTCGCATCCCTTAGCCACCCAGATCTCATCAGCGTCGAAGCTGTTCATCGTCAGGTATTCGGCAATCTCTTCCGATGGCTTCTCTTGTGCCTTGCAATGAATGCACAAACGCCTGATCAGTCGCTGCGCAAGCACCGCATTCACCGCAGCACCAACCAGGAACGGCTCAAGCCCGATATTGACCAGTCGCGTCACGCTGCTGGGCGCGTCGTTGGTGTGCAACGTCGAAAGCACCAAGTGGCCCGTCAACGCGGCCTGCACCGCAATGTGCGCCGTTTCATGGTCACGGATTTCGCCAAGCATGATAACGTCGGGATCCTGACGCAAAAGTGACCGCAGCGCAGCGGAGAACGTCATGCCGATTTTTTCATGTGTCTGCGTCTGCGTTATGCCGTCGAGGTGATATTCAACCGGGTCTTCGACCGTCGAAACGTTCATCGAGTTCTTGTCGAGTTGCCGAAGCGAAGCGTACAGCGTCGTGGTTTTACCCGAGCCGGTTGGACCAGTGACCAGGACGATGCCGTGGGGCGCGTCGATCTGCTT
Organism: Phycisphaerales bacterium; assembly: GCA_038240875.1. Taxonomy (GTDB): domain Bacteria; phylum Planctomycetota; class Phycisphaerae; order Phycisphaerales; family UBA1924; genus JBBRGG01. The sequence continues at coordinate 8,907 of JBBRGG010000023.1, forward strand.
GCGCCAGGTAATAAGTGTGTTCTCGTCGAAGCCCAGATTCTCGAGTTCGACCGAGATTGATCGCTGGTCGAGAATACGCATGACGGTTTTCTCGCCCGCAGGCGTGGGCAGCGTCGACATGCGCAAGTCAAGCTTTCGCCCTTGCACCTGGCACCTGATGCGCCCGTCCTGAGGCAAGCGACGTTCAGAAATGTCGAGATTCGCCATGATCTTCAAGCGGCTGGTGATCGCCGACGCCATGCTGCCGGGCGGGTTCATCATCTCGAAGAGTTCGCCGTCGATACGAAAGCGAACCTTCAGCTTCTTCTCGCCAGGCTCGATGTGGATATCCGAAGCGCCTTCTTTCACGGCGGTCTGGATGATGTAGTTGACATAGCGAATAACAGGGCTTTCGCCCGCTTCGCGTTCGAGATCGACGGCTTCGTTCGACGACTTTTCAACCTGAACGTCACCCTCTTCAACTTCGGAGAGGATCTTGGAAACGTCGACATCTTCGGTGTTGGTCTCGCCGACAATTTCAAGAACGCCACGCACGTCAAACGCGGTGACGAGGACCATCTTGACGGGCGCGCCGCCAAGGCGTTCGCGTATTTCATCAAGAAGAAAGACGTTATCCGCGCGCGTAGCGCCGACGATGATGCGATTGCCATCGATGCGAAGCGGGATGATGTGGTTTAACTTGCAGAACTCGGGCGTTAGTCGCTGGAGAAGCTTGCCATCGAATCCGCCATCAAGCCCCTTTTCCAGGTTGATTCGCTCGAACGAGATACCTGAAATTTCGGCCAGGCATTGCTGCACGCCTGTTTCGTCCGCACCTTGCTCAATAAGTATGTCCGACAACCGACGTCCAGGCGACTGCTTGATCACTTGCTGCGCAACATTGAGTCGGTCGGCGGGCAACAACCCCTTTGCCACGAGCATCGCGCCAAGTTCAAGCGTTGGGTTGCTGTTGTCGCTGGCATCGGGGCGATAGATCTCCGAGATCGCAGGCCCAACGCTTGCAGGTGAATTCAGGACTATTGCACGATTCACGGGCACAGCAGGATCTGGCTTCTGGGGCGCGTCCGAAAGAGGCGTGCCAAAGGACCGCTGATTCGCGGGCACCGCAGGCAACGGGCTAAAGCTTTCCTCGGCTTGATCGACGCGGTGCTTCTTCACCGGTGCTTTAGGTGCTTTGTCGTCGCCCGCCTTTGAATCATTCGCGCCAAGCTCGCTCAGGATGTCATCAATGTTGTACTTCGCCACGATTCTCCCTCGCGCAATAAACGGTCAAACAAACAACAATGAGTGCTCGGGTGTCGGGCGGGAAACTGCCTTACTTTCGCCTAATCTACTTTCGCCTAATTTACTTTCGCCTAATTTACTTCGGGCTGATCTACTTGAGCCTGGGCTTGTTCCCGCGCATCGGCGCGACCTTGCCACCTGGCGCTGATTCGTGGTCTTGCATCGACAGCGTAAACCGCTCCCCATCCGCGTCGAGCATGATCTCACGGCCTTCAATCGAGATGATCGTGAATGTTTCGTAGATGACGTCGCCCACGCGATACGTCGAGTCGCTGATGCGTGCCAAAGGCGATTTGCCGCCCATCACGCCTTGCAACCTGAGGTTGCGCAGGGTCAACATCATCTCTTCGCGCTTCTGTTCCGCAGCACGACGCTCGGATTCCGCCGCGAGTTGTTCAGGCGTCATCGAGGCTGAGTTTGGAATGTTGGGATTGACCTTGGTGACTGGTCGATCAAGCATGAAGGGCGTGTCTGTAAAGTCGCCTAGTGCAACTTCCATCGGCTTTTGGATGCGTGCCAGGTCCGCCATAATTTTTTCATAGGTTCGTGCCTTGGCTTCATCAGGCTGCTGGTAATCGACGGGGACACTCTCAAAGTTGATCCCCGCGCGCACGCCATATTGCCGCATGAAGTGGATCGTCGCCGCACTGACCGCGAGGACGATGACCATGCAGACGACCTGGCCATTGACCCGCATCTTGCGCTTTACAATCCCGGGGATCTGTTGATGCGATGTGCCGCCCTCGCCACCTTGCTGGTTCGCGACGGCGAGCGAATTGTTCGCGTTCGAAGGAAGGGTGTCGGCATTGTTTGGGTTCAGATTCACTTGTGTGCCTCCGTGGTCGCCACGCGCTTCTCGTCCTGGAAGTAAATACTGAGTGTAAATTCAGCCTTGAGCTCGATGTTTTCCTTCGGGTTCCCCGTGATCTTCATGTCGTGAATCCGCGTGATGCGGGGCAGCGTTTCGAGCCGCGACAAGAACGTGACGAAGCCCACGTACGTGCCTTGGGTTTCGAGTTCGAGAGGTTGTTCCATGTACATCGCTGCGGGTACGGGCTTGCTCGCCTTGATCCCGGGGGGTGCCAGTCCACATTCAACCGCGAGGTCCGACACTTGTCGCACGATCGCGTCCACTTCCTTGTTGCTTGGTAGGCGCGCCTCGATGATGCGCACCGTGCGTTCAACATCTTTGTTCGCTCGGATGAGGTCGTCGTTGCGCGAGGTTTCTTCCTGCAAGCGGACGAGCAGCGATTCCTGGTGCGCGATCTGGCTCTTGTCCGACTCGATCTCGCGATTAAAGGGCCTGAAGACCAGCACATAGCTAGCAACTGGAAGCCCGATCAGGATCAGCAGGACGAGCAACATTCGGATGCCATTGTTCATGGATTGTTCTCCTTGCTCGAAGCGGCATCCGCCACAGTTTCATTCGATCCAGTTCCGTTCAAGCCAGTTCCCTTTGAGCCAGCGTCTTTAGTACCCGTGTCCTTGGTACCTGCAACCTTGGATTTAACTTGGTTCGATTTGTCTTGGTTCGCCTTGTTTTGCTTGGCCAGTATTTCTTTCGCCTTCGCTTCCTTCTCGCTTTCTTCCTTCGCGAGAGCGGCCTCTTCCTTGTGCTTCTTCTTGAGCCCGAGCGCCGTGGTCCGCTTCTCGATCAACCCACGCAGCGATGCCGCAACTTCTGCAGAATCAACATCGCTGCGAAGCGTGGCCGAGATCTCAAACTTACGAGGCAAGAGCTCGTCGCTCCCCTTTGAGTCGCGGATATACGCAAGCTCAACGTCATCAAGGATCGGGCTCTGTTTCAGCGAGCTGATAAAGTCGGCGATGTCGTTATTCTCTTTCGCGCCGCCGATGATCGTCAGCTGATACGTGAATCGCGGCGCAAGGATCGGCACCGCAACCAGCTCTTCCTTCTTCGCGCCAACAACCCGATCCGTCAGCGACTTGACCGCTGGTGGCTTCGCGCCCGGTGGCGGCGCAGCAGGAGGGTCAATCCGCGTGCTCTTGATCTTTGACTCATTCAGCCGCATCGAATCCGACATGCGAAGCGTGATTTCCTGATATACGGCCCAACGCGGCAACCGCTCCACCAGCGCCGCAGTCAGCTGCGCCTTTTCCATGATCTGTGCACGCTGGGCTTCGAGCTGCTTGAGCTGCTCGATCTTTGCTGCCTCAGTATTGTACTGCTCGGTCACCGTCACAAGGTGCTTGCGCAGCGTTACCTTTTGCTGGAACGTAACAAGGAAAGCGCCCACGACGGCGGCCATCACAATCGTAAAGACGCTCAGCACGAGGATGTTCGCTCGTGCCTCGCTCTTGCGATTAATGTAATCCTCAGGCAGGAAGCTGCTGGGCCTAGGCCCGGCCGATCGAAATGGGCTATTCATACGCGTCCGCTCCTACATGGTTTATCAGGCCGGGGGTTCAATTCCATTCGTTACAAGTCCGTCTGACTCAGGCAAAGCCCAAGTGGAACCGCCCACGCTGGTTGTGGCTGTTTGAGGTCAATGCCTGTTGCTGGTTCCTTTCCACTGCGCGCCACGCGAGCCATCGGGTCTGCCATCTGCGCCGGCAATCGCAACACCTTCGCGATGTGCTGACACAAGCCAAGATGCCGCGCCTCGCCACCAACGAAGACCACACGTTCAACCTTCCGAGTTGGAAATTGCGACGCGTAATAGCGCACGCACATCTGCACCTCGTCCGTGAGCGTCTCAAGCAAATCCGAAAGGTCGGCTTCCTCGGGCGCAACAGGAACCGGCGATTGCTGGCGAATCTCGCCAGTAAATCCAGGCATGCTCGCGCTTGGCGCGCGTCGGTCTTTACCTTGTAATGCCTCACTTTGTACCGCTTCACCTGGTGCCCCAGTACCCGCAGCCGTATCCATTTTAGTGGGTGTCAAACCAACACGTACGCCATTGGGTAATGAACCAGGCAAAGCAGCAGGCAACGCCGCAGGCCTTTCCGCACGCATCGCGGACACCATCGCGAGTGCTGGTCTTGCCGTGTTCAGCGCTATGCGGCGCTGCCTCGCGTCCGCACGCATGCACGCGAGTTGATCGGCAACCGCATCATCCATGTGCCGACCACCAACCGCGACCACACGTGCAAACGCCATCTCTTTGCCGTGCGCGATCATGATCTTTGTAGCAGCAGAGCCCGCATCCAAGTACAACGTAGTGTGCGCTAGGTCGCCATCCCGGCGATTGACATAAGCAAACGCGCTCAACACAGCCGCGAATTCGCTGTGCATCCCCACAGGTTGCAGCTTCGCCCCGACTATCGCCTTCATCAATCGCTCAACAAGTTCTCGCATCGCCGCGACGACGATCACTTCGCACTTGCCCGTCCCAGGCGTCGAAACATCGATCGTCCGGTACACCATCTGGCTCGGGTCACGATTGAATTGAGCAGGGATCGCCGCATCAACCATGGCTTGCGTGGTGATGCCATCGGTCTTGGGGAATTGAAGATTCTTGCAAAAAGTCTGGAATGCGGGAATCGCGCACACCGCGCGCTTGCCTTTAAACCCGCCATCGCGAATCAATCGAGGCAAGGCCTGTGCCTGAAAATCCAGACGTTTCATGTCATCTTCGAGCAGATTTTCAGGTGTTTCAAGATACGCCGCAGCGACAAGCGAGGGAGGGTCCCCGCAATTTACCTGCAGGATCTTGAGCCCGCCAGCACCAAAGTCGATTCCAATCGGCGAGACGCCACCAACAGGCAGAGCCGCGACGCTGCTCTGGAGCGACGTGCGCATCTTGGACAACGAACCAAGCCTTTTGAGAGCCTCAAAAGCCATCGGTGAGATTGCTCCACGCGCAGCCTCGGCTCGTTTTGACCCGAAATGACAAACGCTCGTCACTCCTGCCCGCCCGTGCCTGTCCACGCTAATCCGTATCGGCATCGACGCTTCGAGTGCCTGGCTTCAGCGTCCGACACAGACGAGCTTGTTTCCCCGCCTTCACTGGGCGTTAGAACCAGCAGCGACCGCACATGCCGATGCCGTTCTATTTACGTTATTGGACGTGCATAGTCCGATAGCGGTGACCCAAGTTGTGCGCACAAATAGGCTACTCGCTTGGTGCTTTATTGGGTTACTTACTTTCCAACTTGCTAAATCGAACCAATTCGAGTCTGTAACGCGACTCGCCAGGCTCAACCCCGCAAGCATGCTCCAATCCGTGAAAGTGTTTCCATCGCGGCACCAACATCCCAACGTTGCTCACTTCGTGACCCGGTCGTGTTACTTATCACCCTGATCTCACAACTTGAGATTCCAAACCACGCCGCTACCTGACACACCGCAGCCCCTTCCATGGCCTCTGCTACCGCTCCGGTTCTTGCCACCACTTGCCGCGCTAGAGCGTTGGTCCCAGAACACGTCGAAACCGTCGCGATGACTCCAACTTGGCACGCACATCCATTCTTCCGGAGTAATTCGGCAATCACCTCCGTTAACTCTTTGGGCGCCAGCACGCCTTTCCCCTCGTCAAATGGGCCGATGGGAAATCCCATCTCACGCAGTGAAACAAACCCCTCGGGCCGTTCGAGCCCTTCGTCGGCGTACCGCATCACATTCGCTACCACTACGTCCCCAATATCCATCGCATATGTGAGAATCGAATTGTTGGCATTCGAGGCAACTTCCCCATTCAGGTATTCCACGCTTGGAAGTGTCCCAGCAATACCAAGTGATATCACTGCGCAGTGGCGTGATGAGTCAATCACTCGTGCTACGCCCGCTGCGGCGTTGGCTTTGCCAACACCAGTCACCACGACATCAAGCCCAGACGCAAACGATTCCAGCTTCCATGGCCCAGATTGAAATGTTCCAGAAACATTACCGTTTGGCGTGCCAGTGTTTAGCACCGCTTGAGCTTCCAAAGGCGACGCAATTGCAAGCAAAATCCGTCCCGATTGAGGGTCGTTGTTCGACTCTGTACCGAGCGATCGAACTGCCCGCCGTACTGATTCAAGAACATGGTTCATGGACAACGCTAGACAAGCTACCGCAAGGACTACTTGTGCAACCACGTGTACAGCCCAGAGCGCACCTATGCCTGCGCACAAAGCACGTCACAGCAAAGGCTCTTGGCATGCTGCTCAATGCATGAACTTATGAGGTAGAACTTCGGCGGTCTGTCGAGCCAAATTGTGCAAAATTCCTTTGTTAATTGCGAATAATGGGCGGAAATCCACAACTGGTGGATACGATTGAACGAAGCCAGTAACTCTTAGGAGCGTGCCTGATTTGGGCTCGCCGAAACGCGTATGGAAGGACCTTTCAATGACTTCATCTAGAGCCCAAATTTCAACTTCTGCGAACCGTTCGGGTCGCACGCGAGTCATCGTGATATCAGCGGCAGCTCTCCTTCTCGTAGCTGGTGGTATCTTTGCCATCTCTCGTGGCGAGAGCGATAGCGATCAATCCGCGAGCGACTCGGGCACCAAAGCACCCGACATTGTGCAAGCCCGACAAGTGAGCTTCGAGATCTCAACAACTGCAGTGGGCGAGCTCGAAGCGCGTAAGAACGTCGAGATTCGCAGTCCCTTGGAAGAAGGCTCGTCCATCGTTTCAATCGTGGATGAGGGCTCGCTGGTGAAGGCGGGAGACTTGTTGGTACAACTCAATTCCGATCCGATCAAGACGCGCGTCGATGAAGAAACTCTTCGTGTTGAAACGGCTCGTGCCGAATTGGTTGCAGCTCAGAATCAGTATGACATCCAAGTCAACGAGAATGCCTCGCGTTTGCGAGACGCCAGGTTGAAGGTTGAGCTCGCCGTACTAGCGCTGCGCCAATGGGAGCAAGGCGACCTAAAAAAGAAGCGGCAGAGTTTGGACCTTGAAATCAGCCGTGCAACGATGGAACTGGATCGCCTCGCCGAGAAACTAGTAAATAGCGAAGAGGTGTACGCAGCGGGTTACATGAGCAAGGACGAACGAGACCGCGACGAAGTGTTGTATATCCAGGCAATCGCTGCGTCAAAAGATGCGTGGTTAGCCCTCTACGTCTATGAAAGCTACGAGATCGTTGCGGAACGCAAGCAAAAAATCTCTGGTGGCGAAAGTGCTGTCGATGAGCTGCAGCGTGTGAAACTGGATAATGATATCGAGCTTGCGAGCAAGCTTGCCAACTTGAATAATCGCCGCACGAGCTTGAACATTTTGGGAGCCAAGCTGACCAAGCTCAGCGAGCAGCTTGTCGCTGCGACAATCAAGGCACCGCAAGATGGGCTGGTTGTCTATGGCACGAGCCTCGAGCGTGGCGGTTGGGGCGGTCGAAGCGAGGGCCCCCTCCAGATTGGTCAGCAAGTGCAGCGAAATCAGCTTCTTATGATCCTGCCCGATACGTCAGCGATGGTCGCTTCGGTGCGCGTGCAAGAAAGCCTCGCCGGTCGAGTTCGGCAAGGACAGCCCGTGTTAGTCAAGATTGATGCTGCGGGTGGCAAGACCTTTTCAGGTAGTGTCGAATCCATCGGCGTGATGGCGGAAAGCGGCGGGTGGCGCGATCCAAACTTGCGCGAGTACACGGTTCGCGTGGCAATTGACGCCGACGGGGTGGATTTGAAGCCTGCGATGCGAGCCGAGGCCAAGATCATTCTGGGAAGCGTGAACGACGCGATTACCGTGCCTGTGCAAGCGGTTTTCAACGACGGCCCGGTGCAATACGTCTTCATTCCTCGCGGAGGTAGGTTCACACGCGTACCAGTTCGGCTAGGGCGGCGCAGCGACACATTGGCGGAAATCCGGGCCGGGCTTAATGTGGGTGATTCGGTTTTGTTGAGGCAGCCGATGGCGGGCGAAATGCACCGCGAGCCTTGGAATGAGGCTCAGTTGACCCTAGCAGGGTATTCCAAAGACCAAGATGGCCAGATCATTACGGTGGGTGGTCCGGCGGGCGGTTCAATGACGCCGGGTGGCCGGAACATTGGTGGGGGTGCTGGGGGGCCGGGAGGTGGCGGAAGCTCAGGCGGCGAAGGAAGAAGGCCACGCGAAGGCGGTGCAAGTGGCCCGGCTGCGGCGCGTGCTGGCCAGCCCGGTCAAAGCCAGCCCGGTCAAAGCCAGCCCGGTCAAAGCCAGCCCGGTCAAAGCCAGCCCGGTCAAAGCCAGCCCGGTCAAGGCCAGCCTAGGCAAAGTCAGCTGGAGCAAACCGCGGGAAATAGTAGCGGCGGCGTGCCTGTAGCAGACGCAAAGCCTCTAAACGTTTCTCCCGCAGGTGATACTTCCGCGACCTCGCCGATTACGTCAGTTCCTGCGCCTGCAAAGAACTGAAAAAAGAATCAGCACTTGCTTGTTGGTATACACGCTGAAGGACTTGAAAAAGAAGCCTGCAAATCTCACATTGAACATAAACGAGTAGAGATCCTCGCGACGAACGTACATAACGCGAATCGAGCAGAGGTAGCCAAGGTTATCGGTCGGACATAATGGTTAGGTAGGTGTGTGAACGGGTAGAAAGTTAGTAGTGTCAAGAGATCGTGACGAGGCGCAAGGCTAGAAAATTGAGCCAGTTGCGCGAATCGAGGCCGGACACGCTCACAATGACTTGACCTGATCGGCGTAAGGGCTAAACTCTCCCCCCGAATCGAAAGGTTTGGGACAGGCCTAGCGGCTGCCGCGAAAGCCTGACTGATTTCGAGAGCCTCGAGATCAGTAAAGTTCTCTGACAACCGGATACGACGACTGTGACTCGACGAGTTCGTAGAGTGAAGTGAAGCCGCAAGGCGACATGGATCAAAGCGGAGTTCGTTGGGTCGTTAGCTGCGACAATGTAGATTGTTTCGCCAGCCTGCTTTGTGAAGGCGGGTGACGCGAAATGATCAAAGTTAGTGAGCAGCGCTAAGGGCATAATAGAAGAATTTCTACCCTTTGCAAATCGAGGTCTTGATTCTTCGTGAGAAGAATTGAGGTTGCGATGAGCGAAGAGTTCGATGGGAATCCTTGAGAAACCATCGAAGGAATTGCGAACTGGGAACGAGTGATGAGGCACATCTGAGTGATCAGATATGACAAGTCGCGCGGCATCTGGTTGGCGTGACCGAGAGCAAGGGCACATGGCGGATGTCTTGGCGTTAAGAGGCTATGAAGGACGCAGGAACCTGCGAAAATCTTAGGGGAGCTGGTAACCAAGCACCGATCCTGAGGTCTCCGAATGGGGCAACCCACCCGCAAGGGTATCTTACAATGAATGAATAGTTGTAAGAAGCGAACCCGCTGAACTGAAACATCTCAGTAGGCGGAGGAAAAGAAAGCAACAGCGATTCCGTAAGTAGCGGCGAGCGAAAGCGGATAAACCGAACAGCGAGCGAAGCGTCAGGAATGGCGCACCGAAGAAGGTGAAAGTCCTGTAGCCGCATGTCGGGGAGCCTATAAAGTAGACTCGGTCTCGTGAAACCCGGGTTGAAGATGGGGGGTCCACCCTCCAAGGCTAAATACTACTTAACGACCGATAGTGAACGAGTAAGGCGACTGAACGATGAAAACTACGGCGATGAGCCGGGTGAAAGAGTAGCTGAAACCATGTGCTTACAAGCGGTCGGAGGACGCGAGTCTGACGGCGTGCTTTTTGCATAATGAGCCCGCGAGTTACGCTGTGCGGCGAGCCTAAGGCCTACCAGGCCGGAGGCGGAGCGAAAGCGAGTCCTAATAGGGCGTCTAGTCGCACGGTGTAGACACGAAACCTTGTGATCTACCGTTGGCCAGAGTGAAGGGCGGGTAAAACCGCCTGGAGGCTCGAACTCGTGAACGTTGAAAAGTTCTGGGATGAGCTGACGGGAGGACTCAAAGTGTAATCAAACTGGGAGATAGCTTGTTCTCTCCGAAATAACTTTAGGGTTAGCCTCAGATGTCAAGTATCGGGGGTAGAGCTACTGGAAGATTGTAGGGGTCTACCCGACTACCTCGATCTACCAAACTCCGAATACCGATACTCATGATCTGGGAGATAGACTGCGAGTGACAATATCCGTAGTCAAAAGGAGAAAAATCCTGATCGCCAGCTAAGGCCCCTAATTTCTGCTTAGTTCGAAAGGAAGTCAGGTTGCGGTGACACCCGGGATGTTGGCTTAGAAGCAGCCACCATTTAAAGAGTGCGTAACAGCTCACCGGACGAGGAACCTGGCGCCGATAATGATCGGGAATAAGCAGAAAGCCGAAGCTGCGGGCGCGAAAGCGCGGTAGGAGAGCGTTGTTGGGGCGGTGAAGCCGTGCGGTAACGCCAGGTGGAGCGCCAACAAGTGAATATGCGGGCTTGAGTAACGATTAACAGGGTGAGAATCCCTGTCGCCGAATATCCAAGGTTTCCTGGGGAAGGTAAATCCGCCCAGGGTTAGCCGGGTCCTAAGACAAGGCCGAAAGGCGTAGCCGATGGACATGGGGCATAATATTCCCCAGCACACGTGGAGATCAAATTACAGTGCGGATCAAGAAGTTGGACGAGGCAGCTGGTGCCTAGGAAACGTGTTCCGATAGATTGGTTCCCAGAAAAGCTGTAAGGGCAAGACGTGTCCCGTACCAAAACTGACACAGGTGGATTTGGCGATTAGCCTAAGGCGCTCGAGAGAACGGTCGTGAAGGAACTAGGCAAATTAACCCCGTAAGTTCGCGATAAGGGGGCCCTCGCCGCAAGGCAGGGCGCAGAGAAGAGGCTCTGGGAACTGTTTATCAAAAACACAGCACTGTGCCAACTCGCAAGAGGAAGTATACAGTGTGACGCTTGCCCGATGCCGGAATGTCAAGGGAGTGGCTCAGCGAAAGCGAAGGTCGCGACCGAAGCACCGGCGAATGGCGGCCGTAACTATGACGGTCCTAAGGTAGCGAAATTCCTTGTCGGGTAAGTTCCGACGCGCATGAATAGCGTAATAACTGGAGCACTGTCTCCACGACCGACTCGGTGAAATAGTAGTGGCGGTGAAGATACCGCCTTCCCGCAGCAAGACGGAAAGACCCCGTGGACCTTCACTATAGGCTCGTATTGGCCACGAGCATATTCTGCGTAGCATAGGTGGGAGGCTTTGACGATCGGGTTCCGGCCCGGTAAGAGCCATCGGTGAAATACCACCCTGAGTAAGTTTGTGGCCTAATCTCGATTCCCATGAATCTGGGCGAGAGACAGTGCGTGTCGGGTAGTTTGACTGGGGCGGTCTCCTCCAAAAGAGTAACGGAGGAGCGCAAAGGTCGGCTCAGCACGGATGGAAACCGTGTGTCGAGTGCAAGAGCACAAGCCGGCTTTACTGTGAGTCCGACAGGACGAACAGTCACGAAAGTGGGCTCTAGTGATCCTGCGGTCCCGAGTGGAAGGGCCGTAGCTCAACGGATAAAAGGTACCCCGGGGATAACAGGCTGATCGCGCCCGAGCGTCCATAGCGGCGGCGCGGTTTGGCACCTCGATGTCGGCTCATCACATCCTGGGACTGAAGGCGGCCCCAAGGGTTCGGCTGTTCG
>JBBRGG010000024.1:0-20465 GCA_038240875.1 Phycisphaerales bacterium
CCGCTTGGTCAACACGGGCCCGCCAGCGTTCTCTGTCAACGCAGATAGCTTTGGGTTGATCTTCCCCGAAGAATTAGCGGTCGTAAGGCCATTAACTGCGAAGGGCATCGTCAAACTCCGGTCAAGCATTAAATAAGCAAAGCAATGGGACCAACACCATCCATCAACATCACAAATACCCAGCGTTAAATCCAGCGAGCTTGATATCTGCCGAGCATCTTGAACTGTGTTCGCAAGAATCGCAAGACTCGATTCTAGATGGGCAACCATCGCCAAGAAACAGGCCAAGATTCGAGCCCCAGATTCGGCCCAACCAAGCAGTAACCAGTGGACTTTGCGTGCTCGTATCCAACCGTTCAGATCTTGTCAACCATCTCAAGAGCTTGATACCACTCAGTCTTTCAGGCAAAGATTTACAATCGTTGCCAGAGTCGCTTTTGTAGCTGCGTTTGCCAAACTGCTTGCAGCGCACCTGAAATTACTTGATCAGTTTCGCGTGATGGCTTGCTCATTGCTGCGGGCGAAGCGAGTTTGGTTCGTGTCGCGCCCTTTGCGCCCACCTGTCGGGGACATGCTCAAAGAGTTCGGGTGGCAAATGGTTCGTGCGGTGTTCATGGAATCTCCTTCTCTTGTGTCTCTCAGTTGTACACGAAAGGCGAGTTCTGTCAAGATGAGAATGAAGCATGTACACGAAAAGCGCGCACAAGAGTGGACGGTGTTGTGCGTTGCGAGCGCGATCGATTGGATGTCGATTTGATTTACAACCGCACGCCAAATTCGCCTGGCTCAAAGACGTGGGCCTGGGTCATGTCTACACCAAAGACTAGTCGCGATTCAGGCAGCATGCCTTCGCGAGAAGATACACGTGCGACAACTTTGTGCCCGCTTTCGAGCGTCGCTGAGATATCCATGCAATCGCCTAGGGGCTCAACAGTTCGCACGTTCGCAGCCAGAGGCACGCGGGTGGCGTTGTCTGCGGTCGAAGCAGGCGCGGCGTCGAGGTGCAAAGTCTGAGGCCTGAGCCCGAGGACGAGTGGCTTTTCGAGATGAGGCGTTAACTGAGCTGTGCGCGAGGCGGGGAAGACGAGCCTGCCAGTAATGCCAGTTGTGCTCGTGCGGTTCGTGTTACTCCCCATATCGCGCCCCACACCATTCCCGCTTTCAATTGGCGAAGGCGCGAACGCGAGCCCGGTTCCTTCGCGAACGATTCGGCCGTCGACAAAGTTCATGGGTGGCATGCCGATGAACCCAGCGACGAAGCGGTTTGCGGGTTCGCGATAGACGGTGAGCGGCGCGTCAGCTTGCTGGATCAGCCCCTTGCTCATGACGACGATGCGATCGCCCAGGGTCATCGCTTCTTCTTGATCATGTGTGACGTAGATAGTCGTCGTGCGAAGGCGCTGGTGCAGGGCTTTGAGTTCGGCTCGTGTAGTGACGCGAAGACGCGCGTCAAGATTCGAGAGTGGCTCATCGAATAAGAAGGCTTTGGGCTCGCGACCAATTGCGCGGCCGACGGCGACGCGGTGTTTTTGGCCGCCGGACAGGGCCTTTGGCTTGCGGTCCAAGAGGTGTTCGATTTCGAGAATTTTGGCGGCGTCCAAAACGCGCGCATTGATCTCAGCCTTGGACATGCCTCGGAGTTTGAGGGCAAAGGCCATGTTGGCGCGCACGGTCATGTGCGGGTAGAGGGCGTAATTCTGGAAGACCATGGCGATGTCGCGGTCTTTGGGCGCGACGTTGTTGACGGCTTGGTTGCCGATAGAGATTACGCCACCGGTAATGTCTTCGAGCCCGGCGAGCATGCGCAGCGACGTGGACTTGCCACAGCCGCTGGGCCCGACAAGGACAACAAACTCGCCATCAGCGATGGAAAGAGAGAACTCCTTGACGGCTACAAAGCCATCGGGGTAGGTCTTGCGAACGCCTTGGAATTGAACTTCGGCCATGGGACGAGCAGTGTACCGCGCTTTGTGGCGTGCGGCAGGGGTGAAGAAGTCGTCTGGGTAGACTTCATGCACCCAAAGCCCAAGTCGCGGGCGTCACGGCGTGTGATAGCATGGTGACATGAAGCGTGAAGGAACCAGCGAAATCACTCATTTAGGATTGACGTCTGCACATGCGCTCGCGGGCAAGGCGACAGGGCCCAAAGGCGTGCCCAGCGGCTTGCCTGGTGTGCTCTCACATGTTGGGTATACGACCGAGAACTTGATGAAAGTTGGCGTGCTTCCTTCGTCTGGATTGGCAATTGGAGATCCGCTGCCTTTGTGGGAGCTGTTGGTGCGGGCGAGTGGCGATGGTGCGCTGGAAGTGTTGGTTCGGCTATTTATGTTGGGGCAGTTTGAGTCGCGCGAGGCGGTTACAAGGGCGCTATCGCCCAAGGATGGGCCAAAGGTTTCGGTGGAACAACTAGAGGCCGCAGGTCTGGTGATCGCGATAGAAATTCCTGGCAAGATCAAAGCCAAAGTAGATTCGGCGATCAAGGCAAATGCAGGCGTTCGCGCTTTAGCCGGGCTTGTGCCGCTAGGTGAACAGCTTGTGCTGCGCGACTTTCCGCGCGCAATAACAGGCCAGGCACCCGCGCGAGATTATGTGTTGGCGGTTGGCGGGGCGAGTGTACTCGTGGCGCAGTTGACGCCTCGTGCGAAGGCGGAGCTTGCGCTGGATTTGGGCACGGGCCAGGGGTTTCAGGCGATGCAAGCCGCGGCCCACGTCAAGCGCGTAATCGCGACCGATGTCAATCATCGAGCGCTGCAACTCGCGGCAACAAGTTGCGCGCTCAGTGGCATCACCAACGTCGAGTTTCGATTCGGAAGTTTGTACGAGCCGGTTGCGGCGGAAGCGGGAGAGTTTGATCTGATCGTGAGCAATCCGCCCTTTGTGATTGCCCCGCCACAGGACGTGATTGGATATTCGGATCAATCGCTGAGTGGGCACGCGCTGGTCGAGCGGGTCGTACGCGGAGCGGGCAAGATGCTGCGCGCAGGCGGCGTGTGCGTGCTGGTAGCAAATTGGGCATATGCGGGCGATGAAGCGCGCGACAGGCGATGGGCGGCGGTACCTAGGCGCTGGTTAGAGCGCGAGAGCGATACGCCTTGCGACGCGGTGATTGTGCATTTTGGGAGTTACCCGGCGCGCACGTACGCGTTTAAATGGCTCGAAGAAACCGGCACGCCACGCAGCGAGATTTCGGCCGAACGCATGGCACGGTGGATGGAGTATTACGAGACAATCGGGCTGGAAGCGGTAGCGTTTGGCGCACTTGTGTTGAAGCGGTGTTCGCCGGGGCAAACGCCGATTGTGCATGCTGAATCGCTCGACACGCCACCCAAGGGGCATGCGTGTGGCGACGTATTGCTTCGCACGCTCGCGGGGGTGCGCGAGGTTCAAACGCGGTTGGCGATATCGCCCGAAACGCTGGGCGCGTGGAAGCCGACCTTGACCAAAGACGCTGTTTTGCAGCGAGAACTAGTCGTGGGCAAGGGCACGTGGCTCGCGACCGACATCGCGCTTACGCAGCGTGGAGGCATACCTCGGCGCGCGATGATCGACGCGGTAACCGCGGACTTGCTCGCGCTGCTTGATGGATCGCGCACGGTTGACGACGCGGGGCGAAGGGTGGCAAGGCAGCATGGCGTCGAAGGATCGGGCGCCGACGCGATGGCGCGAGCTCGTGAAGTTGTTGGCGGGCTGGCGAAGCTGGGCTACTTTGAAGCGTGAACGTGCAGGCACGCAAGCGCAGGCGCGAACGATCCTGATTGAACGAAGATAGCTTATTGAGAAACCAATACAGACTCGAAGCCAGATCAGCAGCATCGACCGTTAGAAGGACACTTTTCATGACCAACCAAGGCTCGCCTTCGATCAAGGACGGTTCAAAGTCCCAGTACGTGACCAACGCGGAGTTGAGCGATGGCTCATCTCCCTTTGAATTCACGCGTGCGCCTGATCTTGCGATGCTCAAGCGCGTGATGGTGGGGCATGGCTATTCGCGTGAGGCACTGATCAAAACCGGCGGGCTTCCGTCGCGCGATGTCAGGATTGATGTTGATGGAATGCTGACGCGCACAAGCGAACCGACGCCTTTCAATGTGCTTGCGAGGTTGTTCTTGCTCGCGGGAGAGGTTTCCACAGATGATGCTGGTAAGGCCATCGCGCCGCTTGGTGTTGATGCGCTTATTGACTTTGGGTTGCTCCGGGCTGGTTCGACGCTGGGAACGGTTCGTGCGATTTGTGCAATCGTGACCTTTGGCGACGTGCTTATTTTGCGTGACTTTGAGCCGCATGTGACTGGCGCGAGCCTGAAGTGCGATCATGTGCTGGGCGTGGGCGTTTCCACGATCCTGCTCGCGAACCTGACCGTGCGTTTTGGTAACGAACGCCTGCTCGATATTGGTACGGGCCAGGGCTTTCACGCGCTGGTCGCCAGCGATCACGCACGCGCGGTGGTCGCGACTGATGTCAATGCACGCGCTCTCTGCTTCGCGCGCACGGGCGGGTTGATGAACGAATGCGAACACATAGATTGGCGGAATGGATCGCTCTTTGAGCCGGTTGCAAATGAAGAACTCTTCGATGTGATCGTGTGTAATCCGCCATTTGTTATCGCGCCGCCGCACGACACGGTCGCCATCGGCGGGCGACATCACGGCGATGACTTGTGCCGAACGTTGATCCAGAGTGCGAGCAAGCATCTTGCGAAGGGTGGGTACGCAACGATTCTGTTTAACTGGCATCACACGACGGACGAGGATTGGCGCGAGCGGCCCAAGCAGTGGCTTGAAGGCGTCGACGCTGACGCGTTTATAATTCGATTTCGTACGAGCAGCGTCGAGGAATACGCCAATGGGTGGCTTAATGAATCGGGCCAGGCCAGCTCGGATTTGCATGCGCAAGGCAGTGCGGGGAACACTTCACCGCTTAAGGATTGGCTTGCGTATTACACGAGCATTGGCGCAAAGCGGATCAGCCTTGGCGTGTGTATTCAGCGAGTGCGGAGCCAGAACCAATGGCCTGTGATCTCGCCTATGCGGCGCTTTGACCACTATTCGCTGGACTCGCTTGAGGATGCTGCGGGAAACCAGATTCAGCGGCTGTTCTATGGCGAGGCTTTGCGACAACTTGCGGCGCGCGACGCCGACGCGCTGCTCGACACGCTCATCACAGTCACGCGCGATCTCGAAGTGGATCAGCAGTTGACGCTTACGCCCGAGCACGCGTGGGGCATGAAGCAGGCAACGCTTAAACAGACCACCGGCTTTCCAATGCACATCGGGATCGATGCTGTGGTGATGCAATTCCTGACGCTGTGCGATGGCTCGCGCACGCTTCGCGAGATCACGGCGGAACTCTCCAAGCGATTCAATGCGCCGCTGGATCAGGTTGTTGCGCAGTCTAAGCAACTGACGCAGCGGCTACTTTCGATGGGGTACGTCGAAGAATGGCCGAAGCGAAGTTGAGTTGGGCGTGGGACGAATTGGCTTGGGCGAATTGGCGTGAGCGCGTTAATCCTGTCGCTTGATCTCGATGAGCCGTGATCTGCTGATGAGAAAGCCATTGGGCAAAGGCCTGGCGTAAACCGCGGACGACGTCGCGAGTTGGTGCGAGGACAAAAGCCCGCGCGAGATATCCCACACGGTCACGCCACTGATGCCTAGTTCTTTGATGGCTTGAAGGCCGGCGGGGATTTGCGGATTGGGCGCGATGACGCCATCGCCATGGATCGAGACGATTGCGGCGATAGGCGTGCTTTTGACTGTATTGCCTAGCGAATTGGCAGAACTGTTCGTGCTGCTGGGACTTTTCGAGCTGGAAGGACCATCTTTGTAACTAATCGAATCAAGCATGTGTGTGAATGTATTGGCGAGAGTTGCGGTGCCAAAGGTTTCGCGGCGTTGGGTTGTCCAGGTGCTCGACGCGTGCGTGACGCCTTGCATGCCCGGGGTAAAGATCGGGCCGATGGTGGTTGCGATGGCTTCGGGCGTGAAGAGTCGAAGCGACCAGCGGATCGTTGGTTTGAAGCGATCAAGCACTTTCTCGGTACCGGTGATGGCCACGATCTCGTAGCGTTCGTTCAGCGTGAGCGACGCGCGCAAGCCGACGAGTGGCTCAATCATCGGGCGAAGGCGGTTGCCTGGGTCCTTACCTTCGGGCCATGCCGAGTCGAAAAAAACCTTGCCTGTGTCAAAGGTTTCGTTCGCGCGGATGCCATCGATGAGGAGCGTGATCGTTGAGGTGCCGGTAGAAGCAGCGAGAGTAGAAGAGTTGTTGGAAGTAGAGTTGGCAGCTTCGACGTTGATGACAGTGTCGAGTTCGATCTCCCACTTTTGTGCGCTCTTTGCGGCCATTTCGCCGATATTTTCAGTCGCGTCGGCGCCGGTGATATGGATCAAGTAGCGTGCCGTGGTTCCTGGCGCGAGATTGGTGACGAGCGAAACGCCGGGCTTTTCATGATCGATTGTGGCGGGTTCAGAAGTTGCTACGGGTACGGTTTCGGCGGGTGATGGCGACGGCGAAGCAGAAGGCAACTGTGCAAGCGCGTTCTCTGAAAGCGGGGTGATTGCATTGTGGGGCGAAGTTGCGACCTCGCTTTGGTGAGAGGGCTTTGTAAGCACGGATACAGGTCGATTGCACCCGCTGAGTATTCCTAGCGCGATAGCAACGCTGATTGACCCAAGCGCGCGCCTTCCGCGTCCGCCGCGCGAGTCGAGCTTTATACCGAATTCTGTCACTGTGGCTGCTTCAACCGTGTGGTGCTCTTTGGGCGAGTGCTGCTTTAGCGTGTGCATGGAAGAGCGTAGTTCGCTTCGGCAGGGCTTTGTTCTTAACAATGCTTCTGCAAGCTTTGTGCAAGCGTGATTGCCATATCGAGTCGTCTTGTTTGGATGAAGTTTGGTCAAATTGATCGCGTGGACACAGCAAGCACATGCAGCAACTGCTAATCCGCAGCAGGCACTGCATGAATCTTGGCCTTGGCTTCAAGGCGGCTAGCATCATTTGTACTCGCTCAATTCGTGCTCACCATATCGTGCTCGATTCCCAGTCATTGCGCGGCTCGCGCCTCATTCAAGGAAGCATCCATGGCGGCCCAAACTCCTGCGGCGTACACAGAACTGTGCGGTCTACTCGAGCAAGCCGCGACCCTGGGTAGCGTCGGCGCGCTTATCTCCTGGGATCAGGAAACCTACATGCCTCACGCTGGCGCGGCTCACCGTGCCGAGCAATCTTCTCTCCTCGCGACTCTCGTCCATCAACGTAAAACCGCGCCTCGCATCGGCGAGCTGCTCACCCAGCTCGAAGCCGATGCTGCTCTTCAAGAAAAGTCTCATGCAGAGATTGCCGCATGCGTGCGCGAAGCCCGCCGCGATTTCAACCTCGCGACCAAACTCCCCGACAGTCTTGTCGCCGAACTTGCCAAAGTTGGCAGCCAAGCCCAGGAAGCGTGGAAAGTTGCCCGCGAGAAGAACGATTTTCCCGCCTTTGCGCCCTGGCTCGAAAGAATGCTCGATCTCACGCGGCAAAAGGCCAACTGCTATGGCGTACCCAAGTCCGCCGAAGGCAAGCCCGGCGAGATGTACGACGCTTTGCTGGACGAGTACGAGCCAGGCATGACCGCCGCAATGGTCGAAGCAACCTTCGTCCCGCTGCGCTCGCGACTTACCGACCTCATCACCCGCGTCCGCGAGAGTGGCACAAAAGTCAGCACCAAAATCCTCGATGCCAAGATCGAACCTGCCAAGCAGCACGCCTTCGGGCTCGCCATCCTCAAGGCTATTGGCTTTGACTTGAACGCGGGCCGCCTTGATACCACGGCTCACCCCTTCTGCTCGGGTATCGCTCCGGGCGATACACGCCTCACGACGCGCTACAAAGACGATCGCTGGACCGACTCGCTCTTTGGCACCATGCACGAAGGCGGCCACGGCATATACGAACAAGGCCTTCCCAAGCTTCCCCAAGGCAAAAAGCCTGGCCTATTCGGCACACCATTAGCCGACGCGATCAGCCTTGGTATTCACGAGAGCCAGAGCCGCATGTGGGAAAACCTTGTTGGTCGTAGCAAGCCCTTCTGGAAATGGGCGTTGCCTGTCGCGCAAAAAACCTTTGGTAAGGGCTTCAAGAACTTCGACGTCAAGACGATGTACGCCGCGGTGAACACTGCGAGCCCGAGCCTGATCCGCGTGGAAGCCGATGAAACCACATACAACATGCACGTGATGATCCGCTTCGAGCTCGAACGCGCGCTGATCTCAGGCAGCTTGAAGGTCGCCGACTTGCCCGGCGAATGGAACAAAAAATATAAGGACTACCTCGGCATCAAGGTGCCCGACGACCGCCGAGGATGTTTGCAGGACGTGCACTGGTCCTTTGGTTTGGTCGGGTATTTCCCGACGTATACACTGGGTAATCTCTACGCGGCACAGTTCTGGGAAAGGATCAACGCGGACCTTCCCGAGCTCAACAAGGACATTGCCAAGGGCAAGTTTGGAGAGCTTAAGACCTGGCTCAACGAGAACATCCACGCCCATGGCCGACGCTATCGAGCCGCAGAGTTGTGCAAGAAAGTCACCGGCAAAGAACTGTCGGCGGACCCGCTGCTTCGGCACCTGACCGGCAAGGCTGAAGCGGTCTATGGCATTTGATGCTTTAGATTTGTGAACGCCGAATGGCGAATGCCGAACGCCTCGATGCCTTCTTCAATGTCTTAGTTCAACAGCTCGCAACAATAAACAGACCTCTCGCGTGCACGCGTGAGAGGTCTTTACTTTTGAAATCCGTGACAATTACAATTAGATTCTTACCTTTGTCTTTCTTTACTTCGTGAACTCATAGCCCTTCTGTGTACCTTGCGTGCGGATCGCCGCGAGAAGCGCTTCGCCAAAGGTCGGCGCGGCCTGCGTACTCATTTTCTTACGTTTCTGTGCGATAAATTCATCGCGGTCCTTGGTCAGTTTCGCGATCTCTTCCTGGATCATGCTGCGCTCGGCTTGCTTCGCGTTCACGAAGGCGGCGCGTTGTTCGTTGGTCATCTTATTCATGTTCTCAGGAAGGTCTTCGACCTTGATCTCTTCGAGCTTGACCGTGCCTTCACGCACAGCGTCGCACACGTCCCAGTGTATATTGGTATACAAGCTCGACGCCTTTGATGTCGCTCGCTCTGCCGCCGCCGCGGGCGCGACAAGCTTGACCTTCGCGTCGTTTGCAGATTGCAATTCCGCGTGTGCCTGGCCTTGCGCGCCATAAGCGATGTACGTTTCGTTGATGCTGCTGCTCAAGCGGATAAGGTCTTGGTCTTGCGGCGCATCTATCTGAGGCACGACTACCGACTGATCGATGTTGAAGTAGACGCCCTCGCCAAGCTTCGCGCCATCTTCCCAGTTCGTATTCGAGCCCTCGCTTCGATTGCCACAGAAAATCGTGTTGACGACGATTCCCTTTTTCGCGGCCAATGGCACGGTTTCCTTATAGTTCATGCCGCCTTGCGTGAAAGGCTCGTTCCCCGCGATTACGATCATGCGAAGGTCGCGCGAGTTCGTGGACCAATTAAGCTGAGTGGTGGCATGCTTGATGACCGTGCCGCAGTATTCGCTGCCGCCGTTGGTGGACAGGGCAAAGAGCTTGGACGAAACCGCATCCAGATCGTTAGTAAGCCCCAAGATCTGCTGCACGTATCCACCTTGTTCTTCGAGGCTGTCGTTACCATATTGGTACACGGCGACCTGCAGCCTTGGCTTCAAACCATTCTGCTTGGACGTTGCGAACTGGTTGACGATTGCCCAGAGCTGAGTCTTGGCTTGCTCGATCAAGCCATCCATGCTGCCTGAAGTGTCAAGCAGAATCGCGATCTGTACCACCGGCCCATCAATCAAAGGCGTGATGACCGTTTCGCGCGTTTGAGCGGGCGAAATCATGCCCGGTGTGTTGTTAGTTGCCGCAGAGTTTGCTGGCGCAGTCGTAACTGGAGCCGCGTCTGCAGGCACCGACCCTGTCACCATCCCTGGAGCCGCGCTTCGAACAGATTGGCTCTGGGCGTAGATGCTCGACGCCGCCAAGATGCACAGCCCGGCGGCGCAAGCCAAGCCGACAACCTTGGTCAGTCCAGCAACGCGCGCACGCGAGCGGCTCAAGATTGCACGATTTGATTCGGCAACAACAACCTTCGAGCGATTCAACATGGATGGCTCCTTCAAGTAAGAGGTGGACGTGACTAGGCGTACGTGGAAGAGCACAAGTAAAAGTTGTGACGAGGACACAAAGCCATCGACAACTAACACTTCGACGCGTGTGTGTACACACAAGTTCACGCCGCGCGCAACGGCTATGTCACAGCTGTTGTCTCTTCTCGCTTCTCGCTTCAATACACACGTGAAAATAACCCTATTTCACAGCCCACCACAAATCGTCACGCCAACCTCTTCGCCAACCTTTCTTCACACGGGCTATTCTCGCGGATGCCACAGGAGCCGCTTGTACGTGTAATTTCGATTGGAGCCCTTTCCGCGCACCCCCTCTGGGGCGAGCGTGGCAACGTCCGCACCGGGCACTCCACCACAACGCTCATCACCATGGGCAAGAACAAGATTCTTGTTGATCCAGGGCTCCCGCCGACCGTTCTCGCCGCACGCCTCGCCGAGCGAGCGAACCTTTCCCCGACCGACATCACGCACGTGTTTTTGACAAGCTTCCACCCCGACACGCGCCGCGCGCTGCACGCCTTTGAGTCCGCAGCGTGGATCATTTCTGAGGCCGAGCGTGAAGCCGTGGGTGTGGCGCTTGCTACACGCTTGCGTGAAGTGATCGAGCGTGGCGCCGAGTCATCCATCGGCCGCGATGTCGATCTCGAAGGCGAACACGAAGCGCAATTGGAAATCGACGACAATCCCGAGCTTCACGCCAACCGCGCCCAAGGCGAGCAAGACCTCGACGACCCAGTCGCCGCCTACAGCCGTGAGCGAGCGATCCTCGAACGCGAAATTTCTCTTCTTCGACGCTGCGTTGCCGCGCCCGATGAAATCGTTCCCAAAGTAGATCTTTTCCCGTTGCCCGGCGTCACACCCGGCCTCAGCGGCCTTTTGATCGAAGGCTCGCGATTTACCACCCTGATTTGCGGCGACGCCGTGCCAACGGCAGAACACCTCGAACGTGGCCAAGTTCTCACGATCGCGACCGATGTCGAGCAAGCACGCGAGAGCTTCCGTGAAGCAGTAGAAATTGCAGACGTAATGGTGCTTGGTCGCGACAACATCATTATGAACGCGCTCAAAGGCCCATTCTAATTTCTTGAAACGATCCGCTCTTCAGCGTGTCGTCGCACACGCATTTTTATTCATCGTCCATAACTGGCACTTCGCCCAACGCAAAGGGCAGCTCGACGATCATCGTCGTGCCTTGCTTCCACACTGATTCAACGCGAATATTGCCGCCAAGAGTTTTAGTCGCGTGCTTGACGATTGCGAGCCCAAGCCCGGTCCCGCGTCGAACAGCGACGCCCGAGCGCGATGGATCCACCTGATAAAACCGCTCAAAGACGCGCTGCTGGTGCCCGATGGGAATGCCCATCCCAAGATCAACAACGCTAATGCGGACTCCCGGCCTGCCACCGGGTGCTGCTGGCTGAATCGGCCGCGCTACCACACGCACTGCCGTCTCTGGATATGCGTATTTGGTCGCGTTATCGACAAGGTTTTTCAGGATCAGCGTCAGTAGCTTGGCATCGCTGGTGATCACCGCGCACGCTGGGTCGATGTCCGCCGCGATTGCAATCTTTCGTTCAACGCACACTGGCGTAAACATCTCTTGGAGTTGTTCGACAATAATTTCCAGCCGAATCGCTTCCCGCGTTACGACGATATCCGGGCTCTCCAGCCGTGACAAATCGAGCAAGTCGCGTACGAGATCTTCGAGCCTAGACACATTCTGCGCGATCATCTGTGAAAGCCGATCAAGCATCGCTGGCTCGTCTTTGGCACCATCCTGGATCGTCTCAACCGCGCCGCGAATGCTCGCTAAAGGCGTGCGCAATTCGTGGCTGGCGTTGGCGACAAACTCCGCCTTGAGCTGCACCGCCATCGCAAGCTCGGTCACATCGCGAATCACGATCACGATTGCTTCGCGCCCTCGCTCGGGCCTCGCTGCTTCGTCATCGCGCAGCGCCGCTCGCTGCCAAGGCACGCGATACGCCATCGCCTGGCACACTCGTGCTCCTTCCGCGCGAGTCATTCGGATCTGGACCGTGGCATTGCGACCAGCAGCCGCATTGGCATGCAGGCCTAAAATCTCAGCTTGCGTAAAGAGCTCTTCGATCCGCGCGCCCACCACGCTGCGATTCGCAAAGAATCGTTCCCCAGCCGTGTTGGCAACCATCACCCTGCCCGCTGAATCCGTGCAAAATACCGCGCTTTCAACCGCATCCAGCACCGCGCGAATGTTGGCTTGGTCCATCGCGCTCGCGCGAGATTGATCGCGAATCGCATTGGGCAGTGCTCGCACCCAGTTCAATGCCGGATCGGTTTCAGGATCGTCTAAATCTATTTCGTCGGCGTCGTTCGCCCTGCTTGATCCGCTCCTGCGCGATCCTGCCTCGCTCGATCCAACTGGCCTGTTTGCCAGGCCATCGCGCGATACAGAGGAAACGGCGATTGGAAACAAAGATGTAGGCGGCTTTCGATCAAGCGCTTCCCACGACGCACGCAAGCCCTTGCGCATCTCGCGCGATACCATCGACCTGCGGCGGCTCATAAACCCGAGCCAAATCCAGCTTGCAAGCACCGACGCGATCCCAGACAGCGTCACGATGGCCCATCCGCTACTTCCCGCCCCAGAGCCCGAAAGCGCAGACGAACCATCCACCGAACTGGCTGATGATCCGTTCGTTGAACCAAGTATCGCCACGCCGCCCGCAAGATCAATCCACCCCGCCGCCACGCCAGCAAAGACGGCAATCGCTGGCATCCATATAAGAAGCAGCGTCACCGCTTCCAAACTGTTCAAAAATCGGCGGATCATCCAGATCATCGGCTCGCTCATCGGCTCGCTCATCGCGTCAGGCTGCTGCGTCTTGATTCATACGTCTCAAGGCACCATAGCAGCGCGCTGCCAGCATGATCGAACCCTGATCTCACCATGACGCC
This sequence comes from Phycisphaerales bacterium, assembly GCA_038240875.1. Taxonomy (GTDB): domain Bacteria; phylum Planctomycetota; class Phycisphaerae; order Phycisphaerales; family UBA1924; genus JBBRGG01. The sequence goes on from JBBRGG010000024.1 coordinate 13,128, forward strand.
ATCGTGTTCCCATAATAATGCCATCATGATCCCGTCAGCTTACACGTAGTATGCCTGTGCCGAGGCTTCCTCCGTGTCAGAGTCGTCCCCGACTTCGGTCGTGACCCGATATCCAACGCCACGCACGGTCTTGATCATGTTCGCACGCGTGAGAAGCTTCTTGCGGATCGAAGTTATGTGCACATCGATGGTTCGCTCGGTCACTGTCACGCCTGGGCCCATCGCCTTGGACATCAACACCGCTCGCGACAGCACCCGCCCATTGGCCTGGATCAACGAGCTCAGCAAACGAAACTCGGTAAGCGTGAGCTTCATAAGCGTGCCATCGAGCGTGGTCTCGTGCGTGTCCGGGTTGCACACGATCGTGCCCATGGTGATCATGCGGTCATCAGCGGTCGCCGCTGCCGGCGCGGGCCGCAACGCACGCCTTGCAATCGCTTCAACCCGCGCAATCAGCACTTTCATCGAGAAAGGCTTGGTTACATAGTCATCCGCGCCAACTGTCAGACCAACGATCTGATCTACTTCTTCAACCTTCGCGGTCAGCATGATGATTGGGATCAGCGCGGTCTTAGGGTTCGAGCGCAAACGCCCTGCGATTTCGATGCCTGATAGCTCAGGAAGCATGACGTCCAAGATGATGACATCAGGGATCGACGCCTCAACTTCGGCGAGTGCTTGCCTTCCGGACATAGCAATTCGCACGTCATAGCCTGCTTTTCGCAGGTTGTACGCAAGAAGTTCGGTAATATCGCTTTCGTCATCAACCACGAGCACGGATTTGCGGGTGGACATGGATGATACTCCAAGTTGGTGGCTCACACGCACGGGATAGGGGGTTTGGACAGATATCCAAACTCCTGACGCAATCCCATGGTACGAATAGGGTTAAGGATCGCGTCAACGTGTTAAGTTACAAAGTACTCGGTATACAGAATAGCCAGTTCCCAGCAAAGAACACGAAAAGTTTGGTTCACATTCGGTTAAATGTTGAGGCAAAAATTGCGCGAACAAATGTGAGATGCGAGAAGATACGTGGAAAAGTTGTGCTAACAGGCGAGGGGTGCCGAAAATGTCTGCGCAGGAGTTTGCGTTCGCTAATCGGGCCGGGTATAGTCCGTCCCTCTCGGTGGAGCCGAGAACTCGCGCAGGGTGTGCAGATGACCAGGCGCGAGACGAGTAAGGCAGCGTGCAATAAACAGGCACTCTTCCTCGCTCGTGCGAAGTGACACCTGCCCGATCGATGTCCAAGGCATTCTGCCAAGGCTTCGGGCGGCGGCAGCGAAACGGTGCGGTGTGGTGTGTCGCGGGATGCGGCGGGCCACGTCGGCGAGTTGATCCAGGCTCTCTTTGTTTAGAGCAAAGTTTCAACCACGCGGCACGCGAATACGGACGAGTTCCCACATGGAACCAGCCGTGCAAGCGGGCTCTACCGGATTGATCGCCGAAACGGCTCGAGACGTTCTCGGGCTTAGATGGAACATCGTCCGTGCGTCGCATTTCGCGGCGTTCGGAACAGGCAAGCCTCTCCGGCGTGTGACCGGTTGACGCGATACGCGTCGGGCAAGCTTGTAGGATCCCGCATCGGGGCTTTGACCCCATCGGGAAAGAGTCAGTAACCAATCATGGTTGCTGCATGATCAAGGAGCGGTTAAGATGAGTCAGACCCGAGTGCTCGTATTGCTCGCTGGCGCTGCTCTGAGCTTCGGGGCCCCTGCCCTCGCTCAGAACGCTGGCCTCGCCCAGAACACAGTCAACAATGCCGAGTTGGTCGCTGACAGCGCCAACCGCGCCAGCCTTCTCCAAGGTGGCGGCGGCAGTGCTGGCCGTGATGATACTGGTTTCTTCATGGCCGATGGTTCGGGTGACAACACCCTCTACTTCGGTGGTACGATCCAGTTTCGTTACACCGCCAGCTTCCGTGACGACGGTTCCGTCGGCGACCAGAACGACTTCACCCACGGCTTCAGCAACAACACCGTTCGTCTTCGCTCCTTCGGCAACGTGTGGTCCAAGGATTACTTCTACAAGATCGAAGGCAACTTCAACTCCGACGGCGGCAGCTTCGGTCTCGAAGACGCTTTCGCTGGTTACAAGTTCGGCAATGGCTTCGAAATCAAGGCTGGCCAGATGAAGGCTCCTCTTCTCACTGAGCAATTGATCGACAACGAATACCAGCTCGCCTCGGGCCGCTCGGTCGTTGGCACCTACTTCAGCCAGGGCCGCAGCCAGGGTATCGGTTTTGCATACGAAGCCGACGCCTTCCGCATTCAGGGCATGTTTGGTGACGGCGCCAACACTCAGAACACTTACTACAACAGCGGTGCTGAGGCTGATTACGCCTTCACCCTTCGCGCTGACGTTGCACTCGCTGGTTCCGACTGGGGCCGCTTCAACGACTTCACCTCCTTCCGCAGCCAGGACGAACTCGCCGCCCGCATCGGTGGCGCTGTTCACTGGCAAGATGGTGGCGAAACTGGTGGCACCAATGACACCCAGCTCATCCGCTACACCATCGACGGCCAGGTCGAAGGCGCTGGCTGGAACATCTTCGCCGCTGGTATGGGCGAGAACATCGACTCCTCTTCGGGCACCGATGGCGATAACTTCGGCCTCTTGGTTCAGGGCGGCGTCTTCCTCGCCGACCAGTTCGAGCTCTTCGCTCGCGTTGAAGCCATCTTCTGGGACGAGGACATCGTCGGCACCGGTCAGGACGATAACTGGTTCTTGACCGTCGGCGGCAACTACTACATCTCTCCCGAGAGCCACGCCGCCAAGTTCACCGGCGAAATCGGCTACTCCTTCAACAACAACCTCATCCTCTTCGCTCCTGACTCTGATCCCACCGACAGCATCGATAACGCTGGCTTCGTCAATGGCGGTGGCGAAGACCTTCGTTTCCTCGGCCAGTCCGACGACGGCGAAGTCTACGTCGGCCTCCAGCTCCAGACCATGTGGTAAATCACACGGTCAATGCGTGAAGGCTTTGGTATAAACCACGCCATCGCGTACGACTCGAATCTAACGCCGCCCGGGCTTGTGCTCGGGCGGTGTCTTTTTTAAGACCTCAAGCGAAAGTCGCTAAACGCTCACGAATCGCGAATAGCAAATTGGCGGATCTGCAATGCACTGGCCGGCACGGCCGGACCACTCAAGGCAAGCTAATTTTTTAGGCTGTGCTGAATGCGTATACCGCATACCGATTGCCTTATTCTTAGTATCTTTTCTCAATACCAGGCATCGATCCAATCAATCTCAGCACACTCTCTATCACGATCGCCGCAGCTTCATCAAGCTCCGCCTTAGTCGTCGTCTTGGCCAAACTAAAACGCACCGAGCCATGAGCAAACTCCGCAGGCACGCCCATCGCCAGCAACACAGGCGAAGGGTCGAGCGACCCAGAGCTGCACGCGGCACCCGCCGATGCATTCACGCCGCGCTCCGACAACGCCAGCAAAATCGCTTCTGCTTCCAACCTAGGAAACGCGATGTTGGTCGTGTTCCATAGCCGAGCCACGCCTTCACCATTCTGCAGCACGCCATGCACGCGTGCTTTGGGCCAGCCCATAGGCACCGACGCATTCACGCCTTCGACAATCTTTGCCTCAAACGCATCGCGCAATAGCTCAAGCTGTTCGCGCTCACTCGTGATCAACAGCCACACAATTGCTTCGCGTGCCGCAACGCCAGCACCCGCGATCGCTGGCACGCCTTCGGTCCCGCCTCGCCGACCCAATTCCTGCGTACCCAAAGTCTGTGGCCGAATCCGCGCCTTCTGCGACAGCCACAACACGCCCGCACCCTTCAGCCCGTGAAATTTATGTGGCGAGCACACCAGCATGTCGCATGTTGGCCCGCTGCTACCTGTTGCGCTTGCCGCTGGGTTTGCTTTTTGGCTCATCGGCCAGACGATTGGCAACTTGCCCACCCACTGTGTCGCATCGCAAAGAAGTGTCGCGTTGTGCCGCGTGCACACGTCGTAAAGCTTGTCAATTGGTTGAAGAAAGCCAGTCTCGTTGTTGGCCCACTGCGCGATGACAAGCGTGCGACGCCGCGTAGCAGTGTTTCGACTAGAGCCATCGGCTTGCGTCAGCGCATCTTCGAGTAACGCCGGGTCGTACACGCCTTGCGTCGGCGTCTGCGCCATGTCGAGCCATACGACTTCGACTCTTTTGCTTTCAGTCAAGCTGCTTTCAGTCAAGCTGCTTTCGTTCAAGCTGCTTTCAATCGAGCTTCGTTCCAGCTCCGCCACCAGATCGCGCACGGCGGAATGCTCAATACGCGATGTCACGATCCGAGGCGTAACCCCCGCAGGCAACGCCGCGATCCAGCCACGAATCGCAAGATCGATGGCTTCGGTGCCGCTGCTGGTAAAGATGATTTGCCGCGATTGAACGCCGAGCAATCGCGCGATGTCCTGCCTTGCAAGTTCGACAATCGCGCGAGCCTCTTGCCCGGCACGATGCACGCTGGAAGGGTTGTGCCACGCGTGCTCAAGAGTATGCACTACTCGCGCAATAACAGCATCAGAAGGCTTGGTGGTTGCGTTGTGGTCCAGGTCGATCACGTAGAAGAGTAGTGAGGGGAAGCGGATAAAGTGGAACAGTGACTAATTTGCAAAGTTGCAAAGTTGCAAAGTGGCACAGCAAGTTCGCAATCAACTCGCCGCAATCAAACCGCTCACACGTCCGCCGACGAGTCGGTCAGATCTAGTTGTTCAATGTCCGACTTGCTGTCGCCTTGGCCGACTTCGCCTTGGCCAACTTCGCGCAGATTTGCTTCCCCAGCTTTGCCTTCAGCTGATTTGCCTACCTCTGATTTGGCTTCGCCTGATTTACTTTCTTTGAGTTGCCCCGGGTGCTTGCGAGCAAGCAAGCGATCAAGGATCTCGCGTACGTGCGAGCCCTTGGCGTCGATGCCTTGGCCTGGAATATGGATCGCGTTGAGCACGCCATATCCAAGGCCGATGTGGATCAAGAGCCACGCGATAAGTTCAGCCGTGAATATCTGCGTGACCTTGCGATCAGTCTGGGCGGCTTCGACTTCTCGCGTCAGAAACGCGTGCAGGTTTTTCACGTGCGACACAACCGCGATGTGGATCCCTTCGTCGTCAACTTCTGTCAATGCTTGCAAGAAGACGCGATACGAATCGCGCGATGCCTCGTTGACCATCGGGTTATCGCCAAAGAGCCGGTGCAGGCGCTCGGTTGGGTCTTTCGCGTCGGCAAGGCGAGCTTCCCAGTGCGTGAGCGTCATCGCCGCCGTTCGCTCGATCAACGCAATGAACAAATCACGCTTGGAATCAAAGTGGCGATAGATAATCGGCTCGGTGACGCCCGCCGCCTTGGCCAGCTGGCTGGTGGTCGCGCGAGCATACCCAAGCTGCGCAAACAGCTTCGACGCCTCATCCAATAGTTGTTCCCGGCGACGAGCCGCGGGTAAACGCGTCATCTGCTTCTTCCCTCACAAAACTTTTTTGTCTATCTACCGCACACATCAAGAGCGGCTTACAAGTCTCAAGCCACATAATAGGAAGCGAGTTAGCGTTCGCCAACCTTTGATGAATCAGAACTCTCGCTTTCCTGACTAGCCACATGACTAGGCACATGACTAGGCACAGGCCCATGTACATGTTCGGGCACAGGAACCGGATCAAACCCGCCTTTATTAAAAGGATGGCAGCGAAGCACGCGATAAAAAGTCAGCCACGTCGCTCGCAACGGCCCATAATGCCGATACGCGTCAAGGCCATACGTCGAACACGTTGGGCAAAATCGGCATTGACCGCCCATAAGCCATGACAGTGTAATGCGATACAGCAGGATCACCGCGATGAATGGCGAATTGGCCACCGCTCGCCACCCGCGCACTCTTGGCACCGAGCTAGGCAGCAAGCCGATTGCTGAAGCGTGCGCGTGCCACGTCATTGTGAGCCGCTTCCAGAAGTAGGTTTTACTGAAATCGGTATTACTAAAACCGGTGGCGTGGCCCGGCGGTCTCGCCTAGCCCACGTGTCATGGCATTCAGCAGCAAGGGTCAGCATTGTGCGCACAAACCCGTCCAGATCCTGCGGACAATTTGGCCGAAGCGCGACGACCCAATCAAAGCATGTAAAGGTCTCTATTCCCGCAGCCACGCCATTTGCGCGTGGGCGAACCAAGTGCTTGGGCAGTTCATGCTGATGCAGACGGAACGCCTCACGGATCAAGCGCTTATAGCGTGTGCGCATGACAGCATTGCCCACGGCTTTGGAGATCGAGAGTCCTAACCGATGATTTGGCAAGCCATTGGGACGTGCCGAGAGCGCCACCCCAAAGCCGGTTTTACGCAACTTCGCTTCAAACACGGCTTGAAATTCCAGCGCGTGCGTCAATCGCCGAGCTGGGCCGAGTGTTGCGCGCGCGGTGGGCATAGGCGCATTGGAAGAATCGCCTAGTGGCGTATCGCCTTGGTATTCAGGGAGTTGAGATTGGTCGCGAGGCTGGGGCACATGTGCATCGTAGAGAGTGATCGCACCTGCAGCGTTAATTGGCGGGCAAGAGGGCGATATCTTCAGGATGGATCGCGATTGAAACTAGTTGGCCAGCGGTCAGGCGGCTTTCGCCTGGGTTGATTTGTGCGACCGCGGCTTTGATGTTGCCAGGCAGGTTGACTTGATATTGAGCGAACTCACCCAAATAGATTGAGTCGGCGAGAGTGCCTTTGAGCTGGTTGGTGGTATCGTTTGTGGCGACCGAATCGCCAGGCAGAATGAAAAGGCTTTCAGGGCGGATCGAGAGGAGAACTTTGCTGCCGACGGCTGATGAGGCGCTGATGCCTACGGGCAATATTGTGCGCACACGCAAGGTTCCTAGGGCTGAATCAACTGTGATTGCCTTGTCGCTGATCGAAGTAATTGATGCGGGGATGAGGTTGGTTTCGCCTAGAAATTCGGCGACGAATTTGGTCGCGGGGCGGCGGTAAAGGTCGCGAGGGGTGCCGATCTGCATGACCTTGCCCACAGCCATGATGGCGATGCGGTCCGCCATGGAAAGAGCTTCTTTTTGGTCGTGAGTCACGTAGACGGTGGTGATTCCACTGGCTTTGCACACGGTGCGGATTTGTTGACGTAGCTCGATGCGAAGCTTGGCATCAAGGTTAGAGAGGGGCTCGTCCAAGAGCAGGACGCTGGGACGGATGACTAGGGCGCGAGCGAGGGCGACGCGTTGTTGCTGGCCACCGGAGAGCTGGTTGGGCTTGCGGGCGGCGTACTGATCCATGTGCACGGAGCGGAGCGCTTCCATGACGCGCTTCTCGCGATCGGGCTTGGGGACCTTGCGCACGGACAGGCCGAAGGCG
>JBBRGG010000025.1:0-20400 GCA_038240875.1 Phycisphaerales bacterium
TGAGCACGTGATTCAGGCATGATTTAAATTCTAGCACGCCACCGCGATTCGCATGGTTTAACCAAACTTGCCGGACAGCTTGACAAGAACCTATTAGTTGTATATGCTACTATCAATGTCCTCGAATCTCCCAAACCCCGAGGAAGTATTCCGGCAAATGCCGTGCTTCTGTGGCGTGCTATTCATCGCTGCGCGGTCTGTGTCGCGACTTTACAACGAAGAGCTTCGTTCCGCCGGGCTTGAAGCCACCCAGCACGCAATGCTCATGGTGCTCATGCATCTTGGCTCGATGGCTGTGGGCCACCTAGGCGAGAGGTTGGCGGTTGATAAGACAACGATCAGCAGAAATATTAAAATCCTTGAACGCAACGGATGGGTGGATCTAGAACGAGGTAGAGACGGGCGTGAGCGCATCGCGACAATTACTCGCGCTGGAACAAATAAGCTGGCGTCGGCCCGGCCTTATTGGGATCGCGCCCAGCAACGGATGCGAGCCGCTCTGCCTTCTGGGAGCTTCGAGGTGATTCGCCGTGAACTTCCCAATGTGGCTTTGGCAGCTCTGACAGCATGACACTTAGTTTCGCGATGTGGTCTTTCATCTATGTAGTCTTTAATCTGTATGGTTGCATATACAACTTGTGGAGCTGCACATGTTCTTTATCGCGCTTCGAATGCTCACTTTCGACACCGCAAAGTACCTCGGGCTCATCTTTACCGTGGCGTTCTCCACCTTTCTTATCTCTCAGCAGGCCTCGGTCTTTGCGAGCCTCATGACCCGCACAACAAGCCAGGTCCGCGATGTCTCGGACGCATCAGTTTGGGTCGCTCACCCCGAGCATCGGTACATCGACGAGATCAAACCACTCTCCGAAAGTGCGTTGTCTGCGGTACGCGGGGTCGAGGGTGTCAGATGGGCCGTGCGGCTGTACCGTGGGCTTTCGCGGGCAAAGTCAGCCGACGGCACGTTTCGTACGTGCATCACCATGGGCGTCGACGATGCGACGCTCATTGGGCTTCCTCGCAGGATGGTAATCGGAGAACCCGAATCACTGCGAGACGCCGACGCTATCTTTCTTGATCGATTTGGGTATTCGTATTTCTTCCCGGGACAGGACTTCAAGCTCGGAGCCGTGCTCGAACTGAATGATCGAGGTGCGGTGGTTGTGGGCGTTATCGACTCATCCGCTCCGTTCGTCACTTTCCCAGTGATTTATACCCGGTATTCACTCGCGCTCACATATGCAGGCCAGGAACGCAACACGCTTAGTCTCATCCTTGCCCAACCAGAGCCTGGCGTCAGCCCGACAGAGCTTGCCTCGCGCATTCGTGAACGCACCGGCCTTACCGCGATGGACGCGAATGCATTTGGCTGGCAAACCATCTGGTTCTACATCAAAAATACTGGCATCCCCGTGAACTTCGGAGTCATCATCGCCGTGGGAATCCTTGTCGGTACCGTCGTCGCCGCCCAGACGCTCTATCTATTCACGCTCGACAACCTCAAGCAGTACGCCGCCTTGAAAGCCATCGGCGTAAAGAACCTGAAGCTCGCCGCGATGGTGCTGTTGCAGTCGTCGGTTGTCGGCGCGATCGGATACGGGTTCGGCGCGGCGATGTGCGTCTCGTTCTTCTTCTTCACCAAGGATATGACTCACCTGCGCGGGTTCATCACCCACTACGAGATTCTTGGCGGAACCGCCGCACTGATGACCTTGATCGTCATCGGCGCCAGCATGCTCAGCGTGCTCCGCGTCGTGCGGCTGCAGCCTGCCACCGTGTTTCGTTGAGCAGGTACAACAAGAAAGAAAATCCGCATGTCAACCAACGCAGCAATCACCGTCACCGACATCGAAAAAGAATTCGGCACTGGACCAAACGCCGCCCGCGTACTTCGTGGTACCAGCCTGACAATCCCCTTGGGCAGCATCACAATGCTCGTCGGGCCAAGCGGTTGCGGCAAGACCACATTGCTGTCCATCATCGCTGGTCTATTTCGCCCAACCAGCGGCAAAGTAACTGTTCTGGACCAGAACATGTTCACGATGTCCGACTCGCAGCAAGTCAACTTTCGCCGCAAGAACATGGGCTTAATCTTCCAGCAGTACAACCTACTTGCGTCGCTGTCAGCAGCCGAAAACGCAGCCGTCGGCCTCTTGGCTGCAGGGCTTAATCGCAAAGCTGCGGTCAAACAGGCCTCTCAGACACTCACCGCCCTTGGTCTTCAAAGCAAGCTCGATAGCCTGCCTCGCACGCTCTCAGGCGGGCAGCAACAACGCGTCGCCGTTGCTCGCGCGTTGGTTCACGAGCCGCGAATCGTGCTGTGCGATGAGCCCACTGCAGCCCTCGACAGCAAGAGCGGTCGAGCCGTCATGGAAATGATGGCCGCGATTGCGGTCCGCGATGACCGGGCCGTACTCATCGTTACTCACGATAGCCGAATCTTTGATTTCGCGCAGCAGATCGTGCACATGGAGGACGGCCAGATCAAAGAGACCCAAGACCGCCGCTCGTTCGCACGCGTTGTCTAACTCAACAACTCCGCCCTCACCATTCCTTAAGGAGCACACCATGTACCGCTCTCCATTATTAAATAAGGCCATCATCCCCGTTCTCGCGCTGGGCTCACTTGCATATGCCGTCTACGCCACAGGCGTCATGCGTCCGCAGCATATCTCTGTACCGCCGCTTGCTGAGCCACCATCGCGCCCATTCCTGCACACGGTTTCTGCAGTAGGCCTTATTGAGCCAGCGAGCGAACTGATCGCTGTCGCCCCGCGCGTTCCAGGCTGGATCGTGAAGGTGCATGTGTAAGCAGGCAACCGTGTACACGCCGGAGACCCGCTCTTCTCGCTCGACGACACAGACCTTCGCGCCGAGCTCCTGCTGCGGCATGAGGCCGAGCGCGTTGCAATGAGTAAACTAGAACGCCTTCGCTCATTGCCACGCCCAGAAGATGTTCCTATCGCAAAGGCTTTGGTTGACGAGTCTCGCGCTCGCTTTGAAGACGCACGCTTTAAGCACACCATCGTTGAGTCGATGGCCGATCGCAAAGCAGTGAGCGCGGAAGAACGCCATCAGCGGCTTCAAGCCGTTGCGCAAGCCAGTGCCGACCTCGCAGCGCGACAAGGCGATCTTGATAAGCTTGTAGCAGGAGCCTGGAAGCAAGACATCATCGTGGCCGAGAGCGAACTAGCCTTGGCCCGGGCTTCAATAGCCAGGACTCAGGCAGATATCGAGCGGCTCACCACATTCGCGCCGATCAACGCGTTGGTCCTTCGTCTGACCGCGCGTGCAGGGCAATACGCGCCCGTCGGCACGCTCGATGAGCCGCTTGCAAGCCTTGGCAGCTCCGGGCCGCTCCACGTGCGTGCGAACATCAATGAGCACGACATGCCGCGCGTCCATGCGGGCGCTGCCGCCTTGGCCATGGTTCGTGGCAACGCGGGCAAGAAGCTCGAGCTTGAGTTCGTACGCGTCGAACCACTCGTGATCCCCAAGAAGGCACTCTCGGGATTTGCACAAGAACGCGTGGACACGCGCGTGATGCATGTCATCTTCAAAATCAGTACGTCATTGCCAAACGTTCTCGTAGGCCAGCAAGTTGACGTTTTCATTGATGCGGGAATGCAAGGGTCAGTCTCCCTGCCCAGCGCCGTTCAATAAGCGAGCGGCTTGAACGCGTACAGGATTCTGAACGTTCAAACTCTCAAAAAGAACAGCCCCGAGAGTCTTTGACCCACAGGGGCTTATCATTCAATCGGGGTGGGGGGATTTGAACCCCCGACCTCTTGACCCCCAGTCAAGCGCGCTACCAAGCTGCGCTACACCCCGAATCAGATCGCGCTCGTTGCCGAGTGCTTTCTTGGTATACGCGTTTCCGCGTGCTCTGGTTATGCAAGCCTTTACGCTCACAGGTAGCAGAGGAAGCAACGATAGGCATCCTGCGGTCCAGCGTCCAAGCCTTTGCCGATTCCATCATATACTTGTTTCAATTTGCCCCTCTTGCGCTGGCACACCCGCGTTTATCTTCACACGTTTTATCGTATTGCTTTCGCGTACACGAGCAACGCTGGTCGCTCTCTCTACGCGGCTTGCTATAGCACATCGCGTGCAACTTCTTCACACCTCCTCTGCCTCAAAGTGTGTGTGTACCCTGCCGCCATGCCATCGACACTTATCCGCGGCGGACGTGTTATCGACCCGGCTTCCGGCACGGACGCTATCCTCGACGTCGCCATCGCGCGAGGCCGAATTGCCGCCATCGGCAAGGACCTCTCGCGCGACGCCGACCACGTCATCGACGCGGGGGGCCGCCTCGTCGTTCCGGGCCTCATCGATCCACACGTCCACCTCCGCGAGCCGGGCCATGAGCACAAAGAAACCATCGCCACCGGAACGCGCGCCGCAGTCGCAGGCGGCTTCACCACCGTCTGCTGCATGCCAAACACGCTCCCCGCGATCGACTCTCCCGAACTCGTCCGCTTCGTGCACGATCGCGCGAATTCACAAGGCAAATGCCGCGTCTTTCCCGTTGCCGCCGCCACCAAATTACGTCACGGCGTAGAACTCGCCGAACTCGCGCTCATGGCTCGTGAAGGCGTCGCCGGCTTCAGCGACGATGGCGAATGCATCGCCAGCGCCTCGATAATGGCGAGAGTCCTCGCCGCTGTTGCGCCCACCGAATTACCCTTCATGCAGCACTGCCAAGAGCCAACGCTCACGCGCGGCGCGAGCATGCACTCGGGCGAAGTTTCCACACGTCTTGGCCTTACTGGTTGGCCCCGCGATGCCGAAGAACTCATCGTCGAGCGCGATATTCGTCTTCTCCGCCGATCCGACGCACGCTATCACGTCCAGCACATTTCCAGTGGTGACACGGTCGAGCTCATCCGCCGTGCCCGCGCTCGAGGCCAGCGCGTCACCGGCGAAGCCTCCCCCCACCACCTCCACCTCACCCACGATGCCTGCGAAAACTACAACACCGCCGCCAAAGTCAACCCGCCACTTCGCGAATGGCGCGATGTCAAAGCTCTCCGCGAAGGCGTCGCCGACGGCACTATCACCATCCTCGGCACAGACCACGCCCCACATAGCAAAGACGAAAAAGATCTCCCCTTCGAAGACGCCCCCTTCGGACTCATAGGCCTCGAATCCGCCTGGCCTCTTTACGCCGAAGCACTCGTCGGCACTGGCCTCATCGATTGGCCTCGCCTAGTCGCGCTTCTCACTATCGAGCCCGCCAAGCTGTGCAATCTCGACCCTTCACGTCGCGGCAAAGACGGGCTCGGCGTTCTGCAAGAAGGTGGCGTCGCCGACCTCACTCTCATCGACCCAGACCTCACTTGGACCCTTTCGCGCGAAACACTCGCAGGGTCCTCTTGGAACACGCCCTTCCTAGGCAGAGAACTCAAAGGCCGAGCCGTGATGACCATGTGCGACGGGCTCGTCCGGTTCCGCCTCGAAGGTTGATCCTCGACAACCGTATTGATTACCCCGATTCAACGCCACCCCGCCGACGGCGGTACACTTCATGCATATGACAACCCTGCACGCGAGCGTGGCGTCCAGCGCCATCTCCTCATCCCGTATCTACAACTTCTCCGCAGGACCAGGCGTCCTGCCCGAAGAAGTCATTCGTCAGGCTCAGGCTGACATGTGGGACGCAGGCGGTACCGGCATCGGTATCGCCGAACATAGCCACCGTGGCAAGCTTTTCGACAAGGTCCTCGGCGAAACCGAGGAAGCCTGCCGAAAGGTCGCCAATATCCCCGCCAATTACAAGGTCCTCTTCTTAACCGGCGGCGCGACCTCGCAGAACTTCATGGTTCCCGCCAACCTCTTGCCCGACGACGGCGTCGCCGCGTTCCTCACCACCGGCTACTGGACCGAAAAGTCCTGGGACGAAGTCAAGTTCTACTCCAAGAACTGCTACGAAGCCTGGGATGGCCGCGCAACCAAGCACTCATACTGCCCCACCGACGCCGAGCTTTCATACAAAGATAAGCCCGCATATGTTCACTTCTGCTCTAACAACACCATCTATGGCACGCAGTTCCGCAACGCCGATGGCTCAATGCGCTACCCAAAAGTGCCCGATGGCTCGCCACTAGTTTGCGACATGTCCAGCGACATCTACTCGCGCCCACTCGACATCAGCAAATTCGGCATGATCTACGCTGGTGCACAAAAAAACGTCGGCATCGCTGGCACCACGCTCGTCATCATCCGCGATGACCTTCTCGAAGCTAAGCGACCACTGCCCACCATGCTCAAATACTCAGTCCACGCCAAGGACCAGAGCCGTCACAACACCCCGCCCGCGTTCGCGATCTACATGAGCGGGCTCGTCTTCAAGTGGATTCTCGCCCAAGGCGGCCTCGAAAAGATGCACGCCAAGAACGTGGCCAAGGCCAAGATGATCTACGACGTGCTCGACTCGTCCAAGTTCTTCAAGGGCCACGCGCGCCTCGATAGCCGCAGTCTCATGAACATCACCTTCAAAACCCCAACCGAAGCACTCGACGAACAGTTCGTCAAAGAAGCCTTCAAGGCTGGTATGGACCAACTCAAAGGCCACCGCGCAACCGGTGGCGTACGCGCCAGCATCTACAACGCCATGCCCGTCGAAGGGTGCAAAACCCTCGTTGACTTCATGCGTGAATTCGAGAAGAAAAACGCCTGATTTGCACTCATTTCTCGCTGCTCCGCTATGTTAGTAACGTGTGTCAAATTGAACACATTATCATGTTAAATAATTTATTGTGCGACCACAACAGCACCCTAGGGTGCTGTTGTTCTATAACATCAAATTGTTCGTGCGCACGTCATCACATCGATTAAACACATTGAATGCAACGGCTCAAATCAACGGCTCAAATCAACGGCTCAAACTAGTAACGTCAATCCGGTCGTTGGCAAGATCCCAGAAAATCCGCTGTGCCGCCGTCGGCGCAGGCTGTGATGGATCGAGCAGCGTCACCACGCGCCCCGGCAACGCGTTCGCATCGACCGTTCGCTTCATCGCGTCGTACGACAACGCATCAGCGACCAGCTCACGACCATCATGCCGAAGCCACGCCGATCCAGACACGACCGCGCCCAGGAACTGCCCCTTGAACGGAGCTTCGAGCATCAAAGGCCCTTGCGGCGCATCTTCGCTCATTCGCGCGGTCAGCGTATCACCTTCAACCTCTGCGAACGTCGAGCCCGTTGGATCTCGGTGCACCAATCGCGTCGAGCCCCGCATCGTGATGATCCCAAGCGCACGATCCATCGACAACGAATCTGTCCACGTAAAGAGCGCGTCCCCACGCATCGAAGCGGCATCAAGTCGCGACAGGTCAAGTTGCGATGCCCCGATACCACGCGATACATTTGTGCTCGCTCCATCTTCTTCATCAGTACGATCAACAAACAGCAGTCGACCGAGCCCCGACGTGTCGATGCTGCCTTGGGTGTTGTTCGCGACGATGTACGACGACTCTAAGAAGATGAGCCGCTCCAGAGGCGGATTGGGGTCGATGACCGATTGACCCGACTCATACCTGCGCGATTCCAGCCTTGCGTTGGTCGCAACTCCCGACGCGTCGAGCTCGCTTCCAAAGGCCTCGATCATAGTGAGCGTGCGCGATTCCAAAGCTACGCCTGGTAGCGCGGTCCCGCTTGTCATGCTGATTTCAGGAACTGGCTGTGTTGCAACTACGCGAGGCCCAGCAGCGGGAATTGGCACCAAATCGCCCCAAGGGTTTGTATTCGCACTCGTTCCCGCATTAGCAGAACTCGCACTCGCGTTCACAGGACTCGCAGTGTTTTTGCCCGCATCAACCCCATCTGAATCTAGCCCATCCGAATCTAGCCCGCCTGAAATGAGCGTATTCGACGCATCGAGCCTGCCGCCGCTGCGTTGAAAACGCGCGATAACACGATCCGCATTCATCGTGTCGCGCGCGAGCACCCCTTGGCTCAATACCGTGACCGTTTCACCATTGCATTCAAGCACGCCATTCAAATCATCAAAGGTCATCCCCTTGGTCCATGTCGCCGTAGCCGTGCGAATCGGGAGCCCGTCGCTTCGCGCCGGGTCAGCGTGGTTAAAAGCGCCCGCACCATCAACGCCTATCGTCTTCTTGATCCCGTCAAGTCGAATCAGTGCGCCCGTCACGTTGCTTGTGCCGCTGACGATGCGTGTGGAATAGCCCGAAAGCTCTGCTTCCTGAGTGACCGGGTTGGCAACGAGTTTGTCGCACCACGCCGACACAGGTCCATCTTCAAATTCAACCGAACCCTGTGCAAGTACATTCGTCGCGACGAGCTTGCCTTGTTCATCTTTAGCGAGCGCCGCATTGATCGTGCCGCCCTTGAGCGAAGTGTCTTTGCGCCAAGCCCTTGCTCCGCCCAAAGCTTGGATCGACGCGGGCACGGTTTCATCTGTGCCTTCAATAAACTCGATGTCGATCTGTCGAGCGGCGAGTCCGCCCTCATTTCCATCTTCGAGCCTCGCGCTCCCAACAGCTTGAATGTGCGCGAGGCGTGACCCGCCCCCACTACCTTTGGCAAACAGATCGATGCCAGCACCGTCTTCAAAGCCTTCAATCGCTGGATCGACCGGCAATTTGCTGCTTGTCGGCGTGAAATTCGCCACCAGCGTGTCGGCTTGTAACGACCCCTTATCGTCCCTCGCCACAACATCGCCCGCGAGCAGCGCCCGAGTGATCACGCCGGTCATTTGGTTTTTTCGCGCCGGATCGCCAGCAAACGTGAACTCGGCTTCGCGCGACCAGCGAAGACCTCGGGAGCTTTGAGCTACATCGCGTGCTGCTCCCTGCGTAGCCGCCTGAGTTGCTCCCAGAGTCGCTCCCTGATCTGCGTTTGCCGTGAGTACCTCTTCAGCAAGCGAGTCGGAATCTGGCAACAACCAACCTGGTCCAGGTATGCGAGCAATTGACTTTGCCAATGAAATCTCGATCCGTGGCGCTCGAAGCTGCCCGGACTTGGGCGATTCGATCACGGCCCATGTGCTCGCATCGCTCACGTTTGCATCGCTCACTATCGAGATCTCGCGCGAGGTCGCGCCATAAGCCAATCGCGTTCCGTATGCCGAAGCGCCCGTAGCCGTATCTGTCAAAACTACGCCCCCGGGAAGCTCACTCGCTAGCGCAATTGCGATGTGATCTCGCGCGAGCATTTCCGTGCTCGCTACTGGCCTTGCTTCGAGCACACCCTTCCACGTAAGTTCGATGGGTTTGTTCTGGTCTGCCGTCGTTGCATCTTGATCGGCTACCACTTCGGTTACCACTTCACACTTGGTTGCATTGCCTGTTCGCGTCCCATATGCAGTCTCATTTGCAGTCCCACTTTGCTCACCATTTTGCTCGTCACCACTTGGCACAACTTCTTTCGAGCCCGCCCCCGCGCTCGCTACTGCTCCCGTCGCACCTTCTGGTATCGCGTTGTCAATCAGCCGCAACCAACCTTGCAGTATCTGTCCCGTGGCCACACGGCCACCCTGCGCAACCCGCACCGAATCGCTCGCTACAAGTTGATACAACGTCTCAACACTCGCTTTGGACTCTTGCCCCGCGGGTGGCATCACTTCGCCGACACTTGGCGATGCCGACGCAATCGCACCAGTCGTCTCTTTTTGATTCGATGTTTGGCCAGTAGTTTGTCCAGAAGTTTGGCCATCAGATGCGTCCGCAACAGTCGCGCGCCGCGCCGGCTTCGGCTTGATCACCAACTTCTCCGTCGTCAATATCCGCAGCAACTCCACCCGCTCCGCCGCCTCGCTATACACCAGCGTCAGCCCAGCGCCAACAAAGTCCACCTGATCTCCATCAACCATAATCCTGTCCGCCGCCACAATTTGCCCCAACGTTGCATCGAAATCAATCCGCGTGGTCCGCGCCGTCAACGAAGGTCGATCAACACCAGGCTTTGGCCTCGCATCGTCAGGCAACCGCTCATACAACCGAATGACCACGTCCCCTTCAAGCGTGCCTTCTTCAGGCCGTGCATCCTTTGAATCCGCAGGAATGCGTGCCTGCCCGCGCTCCGCTTCCACATACACCGTCCTGCCATCGTTCATGAACGCCCACGCCTTGGGCTTCTCCATGCGATACCGATTCGCGTCCATCGGCTCAGATCGATCAGCGGTAATCTCCGCTGCCACTCGCGACGGGTCGTCTCGATCCGCAACCTGCATAAAAAAACCTGTACCCGAAGACAGCCGATTTATCAGCCCCTGCCCGCCGGTCGCATTTAAATCACGAATATCCGGTGGCACCTCCACACCGACACCACTTCTCCCGCCACCACCCCCGCCACCCTTACCGAAGTCTTGTGCACGCGCACCCGTCAACACGAAATACCCAATAACACCCGCAAACACAACCGCAAGCCCCGCCGACGCCAACAGCGCAGGCACGCTCACCCGAGCCCCTCGCACGCCATCGCGTGCATGCACAAAGCTTCCAGAGTTCGCGAGTTTGTTCAGTGCTTTCGTGGTTCGATTCACGCTCGCATAATACGTATCAACTGCCACACACGCAGCGGCCCTTCCAACTCCTCTTCTCGCCCCCGCAACCGCATCTCCTTCTAACGAAAAAACGGGCCGAGCCTTCGTCCGAGCCGTTCATCTCTTTCATTTCAAGCCCCAACCATATCAGCGACGGCCAGCCATCAGCCCATCCATCGCAAGCACCGCAAGTGCGCCTAGCGCCCGGATCAACTGTGCCGTGAAGAGCCAATCGCTGGAATAGACGTGCTGTGTGAGATTCGAGCCATGATTCATCCACCCCCAGCCAGAATTCCAAGCAAAGCCGCGATGCCCCGCATCGTTGTCGTCATCTCCTAAACGGAACGAATAGCTCCCGTCCTATTAAATGGTAAGGTTGATGGTGTCGCCACGAGGCGACGTGATCGTGCCATAGTTCTGCTGGTTGGCGATCACAATGCGATCGTCATCGCCAGTACGAACACGCAAAATCTCAAGGCCGGATTTTCAAGGCCGTAGGTTCCGGTCAACGCCATCCGCCTGTGAGCGGCAGTCTCAACCCTGAGGTTTCGCACTCTGCCCTCTCCCATTTCGTCGCTCTTCCTCCACCCACTCCGCGACAAAGCGCTCCGCAACCACCCACACTGATCCGAACCGCAGCATCGCTACCTTCTCAGGATAATCTGTGCGTTACCCCTCGTAATCAAGGGATTCCAGGTGCGCGCGGGTCAGGCTTGGGTCATCCGTTACCAGTTCGATCTCGCAGCACCCTTCCAGCAGGCTGTGTTCCGGTGCAAACGCCCAGTCTTCGACCCCCTCACCTCGCACCTGTAACTCAATTGCCGACTTACCGCCGCTCCCATCCACACCGCCGCGCAACGTGATCGAGCTTCGAACATGGCCCCGAAAGAAGACGCTCAGATCGCTCCATCGGAAATCCACGCCCAATAGCTGCGCGCCACATCGTCCATGTTCACGCCGAAATTGCTCGAGAAATTCAACTAGTTCCATCGCTAAGGATGCCACAATTGACCTTGCCCTTTGGCCAACGTCTACACCGACCAGAAACTGCTTAATGTGGCTCGGCGGTGACGCGCCTGCCGGACTTACCGCTAAGCGCGGTCGCGAGGGCGACGGTATCAAACGGCGCACGCTGAACCGGGGGCAATTACCTGAGCGTCTCTACTTTAGTCGAGCTGGCATATTTGATCGGGTTCGCCGCGCCTCGCCTCCGATACTCGTCGGGCACTCGTTTCCCCACGTACATCTTCTGCAGTTCCTCAGGTGCTTCGCGGCCCACGAATCCGTAGCGACCCGGCACATCCTGTCTGCCTGGGAAGTTGGTCGCCGTCGCCTCCAGCCAGTCATCTGCGATGAACGCCCCCTTGATGACGCCCTGAACCGTGGCGAGGACGACCTCGGCTTTCTTCGCCCTCGATGGGCTGATATTCCACGCATAGCGCGTCGCCTCATACAGGGACGATTCGGCGAAGGCGCTGCGATTCACGCTGATCAGGACCACGCGGTGGCGAAAGTCTGCTGGCTCCGCGGCGTATTTGCGGATGATCTCCATCGCGTGCATCGCGCCAAACTCGTTGCCACCCACGCCGCCCACTTCGTTCGTGAGGCCTGGATACGCGTCCATCAGCGCCGACTCGACCTCGAAGGCCCTCGCATCGTCCATGCCGTGGCGGTGGATGACGTGGGCCACCTCGAACCCCGCCAGCCGTATCCGCCGGATCCGTCTCATCCTGTTGTCAAGATCGTCGCCCTCGATGCCCTGCTCGCCCCGGATGTGGGCAAATACCCGGTTACCCCTGCCCTTCCCGACGTAAAACGTCTCGCCGTTGCGCGGGTCGATGAGGCGGTAAACGTACGTTTTAAGGCGTTCGATGACCTCGGACGGAAACGCTTCAGCGTGCTGGTGGTCCATAGTTAACACTATAGTCAAGGAAGGAATATGGCGTCGTCGGCACCACTCATAGCGTCCCAGCCTTCGGCCCTGAAGTACACCGTCGGCCGCCCGCCGATCGGCAGACTCATGCCGCGACACCTTGCACAACCACTTGCACCTGTGTTTGCACACGCGCTTGCACAAACGCTTGCACACGCGCTTGCACCATCGAGCATCCATTCAGGTAATTCGCGTCATCGTTAGGCAGTTGACCCCGATCCGCCCGCTCCCACCCGCGTCGCAAACTCGCGAAATCTGCGAAGCCAACTTGAGCGGTGGCTAACGAAAAGCCGCCGGTGTCATCGTGTGATATCCACATCCCAATTTGGAAACACCTAAGCGGGAGTTGTGGGACGATCTCTGGACATCCAGCTTGGAAAACGAACATACCACAGCATACACCTGTATAATAGATACTTATGACTAGGGTGCCCGTCCCCTAGCCTTTCTGCGAGCTATTTGAAAACAACTCCTACTCCCGAAGTCACATCCGATCTCGATCTAGCGGCGTTGTTTGCGGCTTGGCCGAACTTGCCACCTTCGATCAAGGCAGGTCTTCTGGCGTTAGCCAAAGTGTCCATGCACCCCCCATTGCTCTTAGAGAGCCGATGTAATGATCGACATGTGATCGCGAGTGTGAACACCGCGATCGTGCTCAAATATTCGGAGAAGCCCCGGCTTGAACCCTTTGGAATCTCGGTGTATGTTGGGCGCACGCTATTTAAAGAACTTGCAAGCACAGCAACAATCTGGTCTACGCACGATTAATCAATGAAGCAGCGCAGCTTCGAGGTCGCACACATCTTCATGATCTAGGCCGCTCGCGAGCTTGTTGGACTACCTTGCCCAGCACGCTTCCAGCTGCAGCGATTCCACTCAAATAGGCACCTTCGACACGACCTCCGTTTGCCCAATCACCACACGCGGCGATAAGACGTTCGCGATCAAAGAGACATCCCTCGTTTGTTCGCTGGTCTGTGTTGGCGAATTTCCACAGATGCGCTTCGAGCGTGACTGTCAGCAATGCTGGGATACCAAATACTTCGAAGAAAGCATTCAGCAACTCATGGGCAACCTCTCTCTTATCTCGCTCGATGTTCGCCTCGCTCCAACCAGGCGACGCGTGAAGCACCCAGGTCTCACGCGAGGGCCTTTCGGGCTTTGATGAGTCTCGTGCTACCCACGAGAGCGGAGCACTTGTGGGCCCACCTTCCAAATTGACGAAGATGCCATCGAAATCAATGGGCACTCGCGCGTCGAACGAGACCATCACTGACCAGCAAGGCCGCATTCTTATCAAGAGCGCCTGATCACGTAGATTCGGAGAATCAATCAACAAGTCTGCGGCCTGAGGTGCTGGCAACGCCACGATCACCGCGTCAAACGTGCCAAGGTCCGCGTTCTTGTCGTCCTTGAGAGACCAGCGGCCTTCGGCGAAGTGAGCCGCGACTACCCGGACACCGAATCGCACCTCACCATGGTCCCCAAGTGTTTCGACAAGGTGACGCACCACCGCGTTCATTCCAGGGATGCCGACGTACCGCACTCGATCATCCGACTTTTCGGTGATTGTGCCAACGGCGTTCAACTGCCCAATCCGTCCAAGCCATCGACCGGCGATGCCATCGTGCACCCAGCTCTCAACGAGCCGTTCGAACCGGTCGTCATTGGTCGTGAAATACTGGGCGCCGTGATCGAACCACAGTTCGTCCTGGCGCCGAGTGCTCATGCGACCGCCTGCGCCACGGGCCTTGTCAAAGACCACAACGTCGGCGTTTTGATCCGCCAGCGTCCGCGCGGCAGCGATCCCCGCCATTCCACCGCCCACCACTGCGACACGAAGTGGACTGCCCCATGAAGTTGCATTCATCGCATTAGTGTACTTGCCCAGATCCATCCGAGCCGCATGATCGTGCAGCGGCCGCGGGCGTAGGCAACCCGTCACTGGCGCATCGACGCCCTCGAACGGGCGATCCAGCACGCCTAAGCACCACAGCAGCCCGCCGTAACTGTTGGGGTTATTCCCGTCGAGCGCGAAGCGGTGGTTGAGGTCGATAAGCATCTGCTGGGCTCGGCGCGGGCTATCGCTCCACCCGACGATCGCCTTTCCCCAAGTCATTCGTATATTGTTGTGAAGCTCACCGTGGGCCAGAAGGCTTCGCTCCGCGGCGTCCCAAAGCAGGTCGCCAGCGCGGCCTCGCGCGAGCATCTCCCAACTCTTGACGTCTCTAGGGTCGTCCTTGTGCGCGTGAAGTGTGCTCTTTGCCCAGCCGGGAATGATATCACTCGACTCCAGCACATCTGAATAGCGAAAGCACAGGTGATGAGCCAGTTCACGCCATACCCAGACTTCATCGATGTACTTCTCTGCCCCTTCCGCAAAGCCTGTCTTGAACAAGCTCCACGTATCGCGGACGATGCGCAGCGGGCTGACATGACCGTGGTGGATGTACGCACTCATACGGCTGACGGCCATCGACTCTCGCTCGATCTCGGCGCGGTTGCGAACCTTGTGGTAGTTCTTCAGGCCCTTGGCTTTAAAGGCGTCCCAGCGCTTGTAACCAGCGTGACTTCCGCCGCGAGTGTGACCCACCGGCGCAACTGAATGGTCGATCAAGCACGACGCGCAGAGTGAGGGAATGTCGGCCTGATCCAAGTCCAGAGGCACGAATCCCAGTTCAATATTTGATGCGTCTGCCAGCTCGACTCGAACTTCGGGCCACTCAACACCAGCCCGTTCTTTGAACAGCTTCTCTGTCTTGCCGCGGAACCGGAAGGCTTTAAGATGCTCGCCAACAACGAGCTGCATTGGCACAACACACGCCGAATCCACGATCCAAAAGGGGCGGCCACAACGAGCCGCGAGGCGCTGCGTCCACTGCGGAAACGGTGGAGCAGGAAAGTCTTCCGTCACGACCAGCGCCGCTCGAGCACAGAGTTGGCTCAATGGGGATGGTAACTCGGGGTCACGTTGAAGGTTGAATACGAATCGAATGTTCGCATCAAGCGCGCGAAGATTGGCGGCGAACTCTCGCGCTCCCTCCATGATAAACGTGTGATGTCTATCGCTATTAAAGCGATGACGACCGCCGAGCCCTTGATACACGATCAACGGAAGACCAAGTGCCGCCGACGCGACCCTCGCTACGTCAAGCGCGGGATTTTCATGGGCTCGGATGGCATGATGTAGCCAGCACACCACATGAGTGCCGGACGTTTCGCGCTGAGGTAATGCATCCATCGAAGCGTCCGTCACACGGACGGCATCCTGAAGCACACGCACTCGCTCGGCTAAGTGCTCAGGCAGACTTTCGGTCAGTTCAAACCACACGTTCTGGACACTTTTCATTTCAAGCACAGTACGGAAGGTCTTTGCATGCTAACCAAGTTCGTGTCAATTGTGGCTAACAATCAGGTAGAAAGAACTGGGTTGAAAGAAGCATTCATCGCCACAAGCGTGCGGGCACAAACAAGCCCAGTGATATCCCGCAAATGACGGCAACAAGGTGACTGCGCACGACTTGCCTCTGAAGCGTTCACCAGATGAAAGTACTGTTACCGAAGAGCGACCGTTCTAGTCTGACGGAAGAAAGACCCAAAGCGCAGGACGTCCGCAGTTGCAATGCACGGATCTGCCGAGCAAGCCCAGACCAGAAGCGCTTAAGAAAATAGTGGACCTTGCAGCATCAAGAAAGCCTCTTGCGTGATGAGTAGTAGGCCCCTCGATGCGATTTTTGACGCTAGGAACCGGATGGAAGATCATCTCGACTCCAGACGGTCGCTCCGTCTCAGCATCTTGAAGCTGATCCAGTCGCTGCACGGTCTCGTCAAGAAGTGTCGCATCGAGCTCCGTACGCCGCAACACCGCATCAATCTCTGCTACACCAGCACGAGACAACGTAGGAAGAATTAGTAGTCCAACGAACGACCAGAGCGTGAAGATCAAGCTCAGCTCGATGATACCTGCTGCGGTCCCAAGTCGGTCGGAGCCGACAATCAAGGCAGCAGCAGCAACGCCAGACCAAGTGAACGCTACAGCTAAAGCTCTGCCCCGTAACCAGCTTCCGGACTGGACGGCCGCTTGACGCCGACGAAGCATGATCGCAAAGCCTCGCTGCCCAAGCACTCCCAACCAGTGCTCGGGCATGATTACCCGTCTTGGGCGTGACACGCCGATGAAGCCCCCGGTGAAGCCCTCGTCATCGCTTGTAACACAGTCAAAAGGGATCGATGCGTCTGGACTATCTTGGAGAGTAGGTTTTATTTTCGCGTGCTTCAGCCGAGCGACCAGACGCGAGAGTGGCCCACGAGCAAAGAGCAAGACAATCGAGAGGCTTATCGCCGCAACGATCGCTCCTGCCGCTCCGAACGAGCGTCCAGCGAAAAGCAGGCATACGCCGACGAGCGCGAGCATCGTGCTGTGCACAGCGATTCCGCGAATCAGCGTACCGACAAACTTCAGGAATGGCGGATGCACCCGACCAAAGCGCCGTGGCAGAACATAACCGCCGAACAGGTCGAAGGGCGCTTGCAGCACCGCGTAAATTGCCAGGAAAGCGATCAGAGTGAGAAGCTGGCCGCCCAGTGAGGAATCAAAACCACTCGCCGCCTTCGCTGGTAGATCGAGCGTCAAAGCCGCAACAGCAGCGGAGACGATCGTGCCGACAGCCGAGATGCCCAACCAGAGGCGTGCACGGCCATAGCCGCTCTTTGAGATGATTGAGGCACGAGGCGTCAGAGTTGTACCTGCAGAGCTTGCTTCAGCGGTGCGCTTGATGCCTCGCAGCATACCACCGAAGACGATGTTGTGGAGTGGCAGCACGCTGTACCAATATGCGATGCCCAAAATACCCTTGGGCCTGAAGCGTGCGACCATTGTGAGTCGTGCTTTCCCATCGGACTTAGGAGGCTCAATTGAGAAACTCAAAGTCGCGATCCCCGGCAGTTTCATCTCTGCGAGAAGCGAAAGCGAACGATCGCGTTCCAA
Source organism: Phycisphaerales bacterium (assembly GCA_038240875.1). Classification (GTDB taxonomy): domain Bacteria; phylum Planctomycetota; class Phycisphaerae; order Phycisphaerales; family UBA1924; genus JBBRGG01. Next base: position 17,434 of record JBBRGG010000025.1, read on the forward strand.
CCCGATCACTCGCCAGAAGTCAAGGCTCTCGCCAAACTCCACTCGGTCTGGGTGTCGCCGGCCTCGGCGAAGCCCCGGCCCGCCTACGACCTTGTCCATCCATCCGCGAATCTGCCAGAGTAAATCTCCCGCATACCAGCCGTGACCGCCGCCGATCCGGCACACAGCCTGAAAGACATTCTTGCCGTCGGCTGCGATAATGATCGACCGAGCATCAGAGAAAACCGTCCCGCCAGCCCAATTAGGATCTCCAGCAATAGGACCCGCGACAGACCAGCGTGTTTCTACGTTGTTCGTATTCACTCTTGCGAGAGCTTTGCGAATCGCATCGCGCGCGCTCATAGGCTCGTGCGGCATGAGCCTCTGCACCTCGTCGTTCGTCACGACAACCCGGTTGCGCAGCCCGTCAGCGAGCGGGCGAGCAATCCGGTATGACACCGGGGTCACAAGGCTGATCCATCCCGAACTAAGTCGAGGTGTCAACAACGGAAGTGCAATGATCACTCGCGGGGGAATCTTTAACTCTTCGGCCATGATTCGCATGAGTTCGCGGTATGGAAGAACATCCCCGCCACCGATCTCCAAGGCCTTTCCCGCCGTCTCAGGAACCTTCAAGCATCGAACCAACCAATGAAGCACGTCGGCGACAGCGACCGGTTGCGATTCAGTCTTTACCCACGATGGCGTCACCATGATCGGAAGACGTTCGACGAGATAGCGAAGAATCTCAAACGAAGCAGATCCTGAACCGATTATCATCGCCGCCCGAAACGAAGTAACCGGCACTCCGGTCCACGCAAGAACCTGCTCCACCTCACGGCGCGAACTGAGATGCTGACTGAGCCCCTTGCCCATCTCGCCAAGGCCACCTAGATAGATAATTCGTTCAACTCGGGCTGCTGCGGCCGCCTTAGCGAACACATCGGCAAGCATCCGATCATGCTCGGCGTATTCAGCCCCACTTGCCTGCATGGAGTGCACGAGGTAAAAAGCCACGTTGCAGCCAGAAAGCTGTTGAGCGAGCAAGGCCGAATCAGAAAGGTTGCTGCATTCCACAGTGACCGAGGGGTGATACCGCCACGTTCGCTCGTCGAGCTTTCGAGGCTCGCGGACGATACAGCGAACCTTGTATCCAGCTTCAAGTAGCGCGGGAACCAGCCGCCCACCGATGTACCCGGTCGCGCCAGTCACGGCAACAGTCTGTTGAACCGGCGCGTCGTGCGTCATGGTGTTAGGCCTCGACTTTACGAGCCCGCCAAGAGCCCGCCACCAGCAAACGAAACAATGACGATCGAGTAGAAAGAGAGACAGGTGGCAATCGCCCACACTTGACACGAACTTGAGCATCTAGAGACGAGATCAAAGGAGAGAGAACACGACGGCTCTGGCGCAGCATGCGACGTGCGATCAAAAGGCTTGCAAGCCCCGGGATTGTGAGCGCCACGGAGCCCTCATCAGCCTCCAGTGACCATGGCCGGCCGTCGAGCGTTCCAGCAAGACGACCGACCAGCGTCAGTTTGGGCGGGTGCCGAGGTCCTTCGTGCGGATCTTCATCGTGCCGCTTAGAACCCACTCTGCGTGCTCAGCGTTGGCTCCAGTGCCGCTCGGAATTTTGATCCGCATGTCTTGAAACTCATACGTGATCTCCGCGCCGCGACCAGTCAATCGGTCGTAAAGACCAACAGCAAGGTCAGGCCACGAGTTCGTTTGGATAGGATCAGCCATTTTCGTACTCTCCATGGAGATTGTCGGACCGTTTTACGTTGAGATCATTTAACGAGACTAACGATACAAGGCAGAATAGTAGTCGCTTAAAGCTAGGACGCAGGGCCAAGAATGTTTAGTCGGCTCGCACATGTGTGCACATCATCGCTTCGCTGGAGCATCCAAATGTTACCCGAGCCGTTAAGTGAAGGGGCGGCACACAAGGGACACTCCCGGTTCTTTCGGCAAGAACGGCGATCGACTTCATGAGCTCACGGATTGTTTCTGCACGACTCGGCGAGGTACGATGTTCTCCATGGCTACCGACGATCTCAGTCGAATACATTCGTCGAGAAGATGATCGAGCAATGCAAGACCATCGGCTACAACCCGACTCGCTTTCAGAACATGCTGAAGCGACACGGCACGATTGGAACGCTGCGGACGCTCCTTGATTCGATAGTGCCGTCCGACGGATTCGGCACGCTACTCATGAAAGAGCGCTTAGATCTTACAGTTGAGTCATTAGCGCTGCGCCCGCAGTGGCAACAACATTTCACAAAGCTCCAGCGCGACCGGGCCCGTGGTCGGGATCGGCGTGGGCGTACCGCTGACATTGCGCACGGTGATGCCAATAGTCGCGCGGTCGGCGTTGGCGGTCTTGGGGCATCGGCCTGGTGCCGTGCCGAAGGTCTCGTGGTCGTGTACACTGTTTACAGTTCTCAATGCGTTGCCATCTGTTTCTGCCTCGGCCAACATAATGGAGCCGTGTATGCACAGCGTACGACAGCACCAGTCGACCATGTTCTTGGTAGTCGCCTTCGCCTTGCTGTTTCTGACCCTCGCCGCGCCTGGCTGCGAGAAGAAGACCCAGTGGAAGACGCTCAACACCGAGGTCGAGTCGCTCTACGCGGCCGGCAAGTACGAGCAGGGCGTGATGGTGGCGACCAAGTCTCTGGCGGTGGCTGAAAAAGAAAAGAGTGCCGACCACCTCGAAGTGGCCACGAGCCTGAACAACCTGGCCGCGCTCTATGACGCGCAGGGCCAGTACGCCGCGGCCGAGCCGCTCTACAAGCGGTCGCTGGCGATCAAGGAAAAGGCTCTCGGCAAGGACCACCCCAGCGTGGCCCTGAGCCTGAACAACCTGGCCGAACTCTACAGAACGCAGGGCCAGTACGCCGCGGCCGAGCCGCTCTACAAGCGGTCGCTGGCGATCTTGGAAACGGCCCTCGGCAAGGACCACCCCAGCGTTGCCACGAGCCT
>JBBRGG010000026.1:0-20355 GCA_038240875.1 Phycisphaerales bacterium
GTATTACTCTCGATTTTCATATTCTTTAGCGCTGCCTGCCTATCGCAAGGTACCGCCGCCGAGGCTCACTTTCGCGAAAAAGACCCTTCCAACGTCGTCGCCGACGAAGTTGCTGGCCAATGTTTGCCGCTGATGTTTCTGCCCGCTGTCGCGATCGACACAACCTTTAAAGCCGCCATCACGCTTGTGCTCGCGTTCCTAGCCTTTCGCATCATGGACATCGTCAAGCCCTGGCCCGCAGGCCAACTTCAGCGCGTTCCAGGCGGCTTGGGCATTCTCATCGATGACCTTTTCGCGGGGATTTATGCCTTGGCGATCGTGCAAGTCTGCATCGCTATTACGATGTAAAACATGTCAAGGCAGCGGAGAGTTGACGGTGTAGAAAATCGTCACGCCACGAAACACGATGTCGGTTGTAACCGTCGGCGTCGTAAAGATCGTGCGAACGTAATAGTAATTATTGTTTGTGTCCACCACGTGCGACCCTGAGAGGGTACCGACGAGTGTTCGCACGGCTGCGTTAGCGCCCGAAGAGGTAATGGCCACAAATCTTATCCTCTCTACAATCGTCTTGGGGGCAGCTTCTAGGGACGCTTCGATACTGTTAGCATTTGAATTATCGATGAAGTGCATCCGCATCGAAGTGATCTGCGCGTTATCGGGGAGGATCACCGGCGCGATGAGTTCGGCGATCGAGCCTGAGTTCGTGCCTGTGACTCCGCCAAAAACGGCTGTCAGGTCGGTGGTTGCACGCAAGTTTGTGAACGCGAGGCCAGCAATTGAGTATTCGCGACTGGTCGTCGTGAGGATGATGTTTCCAGTGACTCGGAGATCGCCTGCGACGTGAAGCGAGGCAGTTGGACTGGTAATGTTGATGCCGACGTTGCCAGCGGGCGAAATCGTCAGACCAGCGGAAGTAGAAGCCGTCGAACGCCGAATGCGAAAGTTGCCGGGGATGCCGTCGGCTTGGCTGAGCAAACTGTTGCTGACAAGAAGCCAGGAGTTGCCGCCGACCGCGGTGGATTCAAGGCTCATGAACGCGCCACTGGTGTTGCTGCCACGCAGCCGCATAGCTTCTTGCGAGCTCGTATCGATCAAAAGCGGCATTTTGGAACCAGAGTTGATGGTAAGTGGCAGAGCCGACGCAAAGTTACCATCCTGGCGAAGGCGAACACTGAAGTAGAGGTCAGCCGTCGAGAGGAAGTTTGCAGCACCATCTGGATATGGATTCGTAGTAGAATATCGCACGCCCAAGGTAGTTGTGGTATTGAGGTCGATGTTGAAGGCTTGGTTGTTGATCAGGTTAATGCCACGCGGGAAGTTGAAGGTAACGAAGTTGGTGCCGACCGGGACTGATGCGGTGCTCGTGCCGAAGATGGTGGAGTTGCCACGGAAAGTCAGGGTCGTGTTCTGCGCGCTGGCAGCGGTATTGACGAGCCGGAGTTGGATGCTGTCTAGTTCGCCCGGGCGAGAGATCAGCAGGGATTGAACAACGTTGGCGTTAATCTGAAACGTCGTTGTGTCGGTAAACTGCGATACATCAATAACTGACGTGTTCTCGCGTGCGAAGTTAACGAGCGATACGGCGGTGGGCGTTGGCGTAAGGGCTTGACGTGGGGCAAGCGTGGTAAAGTTGCCGCCTGAACCCCCGGGCACGCGGACGGAAATCTCGATGCGTGAACTGTCGAAAGACAACTCACCGCCGAACAACGATGTAAACCCGGTCACATCGGCGCCAAAGTTCAAGGGCAGAACGAACAACCCCGCGAGAACGTTTACATTCGAAAGTGAGACCGGCAGCCCTACGGCGATGTTGTTGCGATAGAGCAGGACGCGAAAGTCGGCGCTGCCGGTGTAGGGACTGCCAGCTTGGTCGAGGCGGCCTTGGTAGGTGAACGCGGTGTTGGTCTGCGCCTGTGTGGTGGCTACGCCTAGAAGCAAGGTCAAGCACATCAAGACGGCAATCAAAGCTGGAAACAGAACGCGCGGCTTAACAGTCGCTACGTTGATCGAAGTAGTATACGAAACACACATAATAAACCTCCGAGTGAGAGGGAAAGCCGGTTTGGCCGAAGGTCAGCTGCTATGAAGGAAGCTGCGCCGATATCCAATGTACTTGAAAAACGATCAAACACAATGGCTAAACAGCGTATCTACCACAATGTTGCGCACAGAAGTGGACGGTACAGGACATAACCTTATGTTGGCAGTCTATTGAATGCTTGCAACGTGATAACAAGGCATCGAGGCAAGAGGCATCCAGGCATCAATTTAAACCGAGCCGAGCAAAAGCCATCCGCCCAGTTACTTTCGGTCAAGCAGGCGATATCCGATAGCTTCGGCGACGTGATGCGTCTGAATGGGTGAGGTCTCGCCGTCACGGGCTTCGAGGTCGGCGATGGTGCGCGAGACGCGGCGGATTTTGTCGTAGGCACGAGCTGATAAGCCAAGCTCGGTCATGGCGTGGCCTAGCATCGCGGTGGATTCGCTCGACATCGTGGCGAGGGTGTCGAGTTGCTTGCCGCTGAGCCTCGCGTTGTTGGTGAGAGGGCCTTGGCGGACGATCTGGGTTCGGCGAGCGCGTTCGACTTGATCGCGCATGTGTGCGCTGCTCATGCCTTGGCGCGAGCCTGCGGCTGCCGAGAGAGTGGCGAAGGGAACCGCCGGGGCTTCGACGTGAATATCGATACGATCGAGCAATGGGCCGCTGAGACGTTCCATGTAGCGTTCCATCGCGCGCTTGCCCACTTCGCCCACGGGCATGTCGCCTTTGGGCGTGGGGTTCATCGCGGCGACGAGCATGAAGGATGCTGGAAACTTGACCGAAGCGTGCGCCCGCGCGATGGTGACGACGTGATCTTCCAAGGGTTGGCGGAGAGATTCAAGAACATCGCGTTCGAATTCAGGGAGTTCATCGAGGAAGAGGACGCCTCGGTGCGCGAGAGAGATTTCGCCAGGGCGTGGTATGGCTCCGCCGCCGACAATCGCGGCAGTGCTGGCGGTGTGATGAGGCGAGCGGACTGGACGGGTGGTCACAAGGCTGGTGCCGGGTTGGAGTTGACCGGCAGCGGACCAGATGCGGGTAATCTCGATTGCTTCTTCGGGCGTGAGCGAAGGGAGGACACCGGCGAGGGCTTTGGCCATCATGGTTTTGCCGGTGCCTGGTGGCCCGAGCATGAGGATGTTGTGCCCGCCTGCGGCTGCGATGACGATGGCGCGTTTGACGGCTTCTTGTCCTCGCACTTCGATGAAATCGACGGAGGCGGCTTCGCGAGCAAGCAGGGTTTCGATGTCGGGGGGCGGTACAGGGAGGGCTTCTAAACGACCGGTGAGTAGGCCGATGACTTCGGCGAGCGTGCGTGCGCCATAAACGGGAAGGTTGCGGACGACGGCGGCTTCGAGCGCGTTGTCCATGGGAACAAGGACGCCTTTGGCTCCACGTTGTTTAGCGAGTGAAGCAAGAGCCAGAGCGCCTTTGATGGGGCGAAGGCGGCCATCGAGGGCGAGCTCGCCCGCGATGACGAGGGTGCGGAAATCTAGGCCGTCGTGGGGGGCGTCGCGTGGGCCATCGAGATCGCCATGCGGGCGAGGTGGAGGAAGGCGGATGACGCCTTGGGAAGCGAGAAGGCCGATAGCGATGGGCAGGTCGTAGACGGGGCCTTCTTTGCGAACGTCGGCGGGCGCGAGGTTGACGATGAGGCGGCCTTTGAGTGCGGTGTAGCCGGTGTTGGTAATGGCGGAGCGGACGCGTTCGAGAGACTCTTTGACGCCGACGTCGGGAAGGCCGACGATGATGGGGCGGGTCTCGCTGCTGGTGCCTTCGGACTCGGTGAAATCGACTTCGACTTCGCAGGTGACGGCGTCGATGCCTTGAAGGACGAAGGATTGCACGCGTGAGAGCATGGGCGGAGTGTATCGATACGCCCGCGCGGGCGCAGGGTGGAGTGTGCGAAGAAGTATTACCCGTCGCCTCGTTTCCATTTGCACCAGTAATGGACGGCGGCGGCGTGCCAGGTGATGTGCAGGGTCATGCAGGCAAGCATGTCGGGGAGGTTGGTGGGCTTGCCATAGGTGAAGGTGTTGGAAAGGGTTGCGTCGGGGATGCGCTCAAGGCAGGCAATGAAGGCGTCGATGTCGTGAAGCAGGGCGTCGCGAGCCTGGGTCGGGTTGGCGGGGATTGGTGATTCGGGGGTGGGGATGATGGCTGAGATTTCGTGTTCTAAGAGGCCTAATCCCAAGAGGACGACGTGGGCGTGTTGGCGGAAGATCTCGACGATGTGGCGAAGGTGCCAGGCGCCGGTAGAAGGGGTGAGCGGGTCGCCGATGGGTGCATTGGTGGAGAAGCGAAGAAGCTGATCGACGGATTCCCACGGATAGACCACGGTCTGGCGAAGCAAGGCGCACATACCCAGGATGTGCGCACGAGAGAGAGCGCTAGACATGCCGGAGTTGGGGCTGAAGTTAGAACTTTCATCTGGTTGAGAGCCTTGGGTGTGCATCAAGGGAGTGTACTTGATTGAAGTAGGGGAGGCGAGGGGTCGCTATGCTGGAAGATGAAGCGAAATGAAGAGCGCGAGAATGCGATACTCGAAGCACAGAGGGCTCCCTTTGCTGCGTTTGCTGCGGCGCGAGAAGCAGGATGGCGTGATGTGATGGCGCGGGCGGCGGGGCTGCGCGGCGTAGCCGAGGCGCTGAGCAAGGCCAAGGACGAAATCATCGCGATTGCGTCGAAGGAAACGGCGCTGACGAAACTAGAGCTCGCGCCCGAGTTTCGCCGAATGGTGGGGACGCTTGTGCAATTTGCAGGCGTGATCGAGGAAGGGTCGTGGGTGCGGCCCACGATCAATGTGCCGGAGAAGAACGAGTCAAACGTGATTGGACCGAATCATGATGTGCGGTCGATGCTGGTGCCGCGGCGTGGGGCGGCGGTGGTGTTTGGCGCGAGCAACTTTCCGTTGTCGTACGGAGTGTGTGGCGGGGACACGGCGAGCGCGCTAGCTGCAGGATTGGGAGTTGTGGTGAAAGAGCACCCGGCGCATCCGCGGACGGGTCGCTTGATAGCAAATGTTGCGCGCGACGCGCTGGCGCAGGCAGGGCACAATAAAGATGTGCTTGGGTATGTGCGTGAGTCTGAAGAGACGGCGGGTGAGGATACGTTTGAGGTGGCGCACGCATTGATCTTGCATGAATCCGTGGCGGCAATTGGGTTTACGGGTTCGACCAAGGCGGGGTTGGCAATTGATGCGTTGGCGCGGACGCGGGGGGTGCCGATTCCGGTCTTTGCGGAGATGGGGTCAACCAATCCGGTCTTTGTGACGCGGGCAGCGCTCGCGGCGCGGGGGGCTGCGATTGCAAATGAGTTGGGGAGTGCGTTGCTGGTGCGGGTGGGGCAGCAGTGCACGTGTCCGGGGTTGATTTTAATTGATTCGCTGGTGGAGATGCCGCGGTTTGAAGAGGAGAGTGATCCGCTCGCGGACCAGTTTGAAGAGGCGTTGGCGCGGGTAGTTCGCGGTACACCGGCGCGAGAGATGTTGTCGGCGAAGGTGCGCGAGGGGTTTATCACGCAAGTGAACAAAGTTGCGGGGTATGTGCCTGAGGTTAAGATGATCGCGATTGGGGCGCGTGAGGAAGGGCTTAGGCATGCGCCGGCGATGTTGCTGCGAACGGATTACAGCGAGTTGAGGTCGCTGCGTTTTTTGAGTGAAGAAGCGTTTGGACCTTCGGCGGTTGTCGCGCGAGTGGATTTGAGGGCGCGAAGTGGTGGTGAAGAATCAGCCGTTGAAGAGTTGCTGGAAACGATGCAGGGGCAGTTGGTTGCGTGTGTGTATGCGGAGGCGGCAGAATTAGAAGAAGAAAATAGTGTGGCGCGGCGATTGCTGGCGCGATTAGTCGACACGGCGGGGCGAGTGGTGGTGAATGAGGTGCCGCCTGGGGTGCGGGTATCGAGCGCGATGGTGCATGGGGGGCCTTATCCGGCGACGAATGCGAGCGAGACGACGGCTGTGGGAGCACGGGCGATGGAGCGGTGGTGTAGACCGGTGTGCTATCAAAATTGGCCTAGGGGCGCGCTGCCGGTGGAGCTGCGTGGGAAGTAGATTTTTGATGGTAGATTGAAGAGGAGTGGCAAAGCTTTATGGCTTTGGGATTTGATCAGGATTGGCGTGTGGCTTGCCTTCGCGGCCTGAGCTGCCTTCGCGACCAGGCCCGCCCTCGCGACCGGGGCCGCCACGGCCAGGACCGCCCTCGCGACCGGGGCCATTGCGGCCTTCTTTGGGAAGCTGGCCACCATTTTCGACGCGTTCGATGAGTGAGTCGATGAAAGCGGCGCGGTTCGACTGGCGGCGTTCGAGTTCTTTACGGAGCTCTTCGATGCGACTGGTGAGCGTGGTGATTTCGTGTTGTTGAAGTTTGAGTTTGGCGTCGAATTGTTGATCGATGGCTTCGCGGAGCGAGGTGCGAGCGGCGAGGATATTGGCTGGATCTTGCGAGCCTTGCGCGTCGCGGAATTGGCGAACGCGGTCGAGGACGAGGACGCCGACTTGGATTTCGTCAAGGCGAAGGGTGATGAGTTGAGGGTCGCGGGCGGCCATAGCGTCGCGGATGCGTGGGGCTAGGCGAGCAATGACCATGTCGGCACCCTTGGGGTCGGTTGCGCGGAGTTCTTCGAGTCGGGTAGCGATTTGGGGAAGCTTTTCGCGGGCAAATGTCAAGAAGCGTTCGCGTTCTTCGTCGGTGAGGATGCGGTCGCGCTCGCCGCGTGGGCCGTCGCGCTTGCCGCTTTGTTGATCGAGGTCGGTGTTGGTTTCAGATACGCCGTATGGACTGCTATTTGGACCGCTATTTGGACCACTATTTGGTCCGCGACGAAAGCCATTGCGATTACCAGTGCCTGCGAGGCGATCAAGCCAATCACCACGGAAAGGTTTGGCGGCTTCTTCGATAATGCGAAACGCTTCGAGGCGGGCAGTGCCGGTTTCGAGTTTATTTGCGGCTTCGCGCAAGCTGGTGGCGAACGCGTCAACTTCGGTTGCGCGGCTGCGCCAGCGGGTGATGGTTTCTTCTTTGGAGAGTGTCTCACCAAAACGATCTGGCCCGCCAAGTTCTGGACGAGCTTCGTCCGTGGGCGATGGCGTATCGGTCGGGGGAGGTTGAATGGGTTGAGAAGCAAAGCCGATGCTGGTCAAGGTCGCGCAGAGGCTGACGACGAGCGTGAGAGCCTTGCGATGATTGAACATGGTCATTGGGCGTTGTCCTTGAAGGCGAGCGCAGTATACGACGCGGGTGCCGGGTCAAGATCGTTAGATGGCGTCGTTGTCGATAGAGGTTTCGGAGATCCATTGGTCGGCGGCGAAGGTGGTTTGGGCGCGTTCTTCGAGATCGGTTGCGCTGGCGGAAATGTCGGCGAGGCCTACAGACCACATCGCGTCCATCTCGGTGGCGACCGAAAGCCAGCTTTCGACTTCGGGGCTGGCGGCGACTGTGGCGAGTTGGTTTTCGCGAGCGCGTGTGGGGTCAGCGCGTGTGGAGTCGGCAAGTCTGGGGGTAGTGGGATTGCTATCGGTGGAATTAGGCGTGTTGTCCGCGAGCTGGGTTGTGGAAGTTGAAGGAGAGATTGTGATCGAGACAAGTGCTGCGGAAACGACGAGGACGACCATCGCGGCGAGGGCGAACCAAGCGCGCTGCGCGAGAGGAGTGCGGGGCAGTGGATATGAGTTGTGGACGAAAGAAATAGGCGCGGGGGCAGTGGTTTGGGCTTGGGTTTGGGCTTGGGTTTGGGCAGAGGCCTGCATGTCTGAGTGGACTTTGGGCATGCTGGCGAGCGCGATGCGTTGAGCCATATCGGGGCGAGCAGCGGCACGGTCGGCGAGGGCGAGAGTGTCGAGCGCGCGAGCCATCGACGCGACTAAAGGATCGTTGAAGGCGTCGGGCAAAAGTGGATCGTGATTGTGGTTGGTGTGCGAGGTGTTGTTCATGAGAGGGCTCGAAAGCCGTTGTCGGCGCTATCTGACGAAGTGAAACCTGAAGCAAGGCGAGAGATGATTTCGGGGCGTGAATCGAGTGATTCGATTGTTTCGCGAAGTTTTTTGAGAGCACGATGGTGGCGAGCGAGGAGGGTGCCTAGGGGTTCTTCGAGGAGGTCTGAGATTTGTTTGAAGGAGAGGCCGCCATGGTGGCGAAGTTCGACGATTTCGCGGTCTTGGTCGGAGAGGGCATCCATCGCGGAGCGAAGAAGTGTGATTTCGCGGACTCTTTCGGTGTCGTTGCTGGCGTCGCTTTCACGAGCGGCGATGACGTTAAGGGTCGCTTCGTCGCCGGTGTCTAGGCGACGGCGGATTCGGCGGATGTGGTCGCGGATGCGGTTCATGGCGACGCGGAAGAGCCACTGCTCGAAGCGGCCTTGCTCGGTGTATTCACCCGAGCCGACCTTTGCGGCGACGGTCACGAATACAGATTGGGTGATCTCTTCAGCCACATCGATGTTCCTGCATCTGCTTTGCGCGAGCGCGAATACGCGGCGCCCATAACGTTCAACAATCTCGACCCACGCTGCGCCGTCACCTGCGGCGGCTGCCTGAAGCAGACTCGTGACATCGCAATCGTGATCGTCAGCGGGCGATCCATGCACCACAGACACTACCTCCGGTTCGTACGGCGTAACGCACGGGTTACACGAGTATTGCATGTGATTACGGACTTTGGGTGGGATTAAGAGTCGATTCTGAGCTAGGCCTGGGGAGTAAGCATGTCTTCATTTTGTAAGGTATGCGTAGATTGTACGATTAGGCCCGTACTATTTCGCATGACAGCTATTGCGTACACCGTGTTGGCTATGTTCACCTCTAAAGAGGAGCAGGACCGATATATTACTTGGCTTCAGGCTGGCCACATTGACGAGGTAATTGCGGGTGGAGCGGAAACCGCGGCGGTGGTGCGAATGGATGATGGGCCGGGCGAGATAAATCGGGTTGAGGTGCGGTACATGTTTCGAACCAGGGACGCGTATGACAAGTACATCGACCACGTGGCGCCGGGGCTGCGTGCGGTTGGCTTGAAGGAATTTCCGCCTGAGAGTGGCGTGCGGTTTGATCGAAGCGTTGGTATCTTTCAATAGTTTAGTAGACGCTGGCGAAAGGACGTTAGCGAAAAGACTCTCGGCAATCGGCAACTCGTACGAAGGACCATTGCGAAGCTTGGCAGAAACAACCGACGAATCTTTGTTTGAGAAGTATCGCAAGGGCGATAACGATGCTTTGCGTGCGCTAGTAGAGCGGCATCACGATGATATGGTTCGTTTTTTGACGCGGCTGGTTGGTGATTCGGCGGGTGCCGACGACGTATTTCAGGACACGTTTGTGCAGGTGCATGTGTCGATGGAGACGTTTGATTCGTCACGGCGTTTCAAGCCTTGGTTGTTCACGATCGCGGCGAACAAGGCGCGAGACTATTTACGGCGAAGGAATCGAAGGCGGACGCTGGATTTGTCGGCACCAATTGGCGGGGTGAGCGGTGGAGGCGGTGGCGGGGATTTTGGCGGGGACACGTTTGTGGACCTGCTCAAGGCCGATATCCCGATGCCTGATGCTGCGATGTCGACCGATGAGACAAGCAAAAAGGTTCAGGGGATTTTGGACCAGATGCCTTTGTCGCTCAAGGAAATACTACTTTTGGCTTATTTCCAGAGGCTTTCGTACGTCCATATTGCGGATGAACTAGAGATACCGCTTGGGACGGTTAAAAGCCGTCTGCACTCAGCGGTCGCGACCTTTGCAAAGAAATGGAAAGCAGCAAACCCAGCGGCGAGTTGAGGCGTAGGAGTCGTGCACGTATTTAAGACGCGGGTCGAAGAATGTGTTTGAATGGGCGGAGCGGCTGAGTGCTGGACGCGCGAAGTTTGAATTCGGAAGTTGAAGTTGGCATGGAATTCTGAGGGCACACACGCAATGGGCAAGCCGAACGATGAGCAAGAGCACTACGAGGCGAATCTATCGTTGGAGGATGCGGCTGCGGTTGATGCGCTCTTTGCGGAAGGTTTGGCGCAGGATTTAGAGCAAGAGCTTGTTCAACATTCAAGCAGCGGTTCGGGCGTGGGATCGGGTGAGGGCTCGGGCGCGGGCTTAGGTGCGTCCAAGGGCGCACGCGCTGTTGTCATTATTAAATTGCTTCGCGAGATGGTAGTTGAATCGACGGCGGAGCGAGCATCGCGCGAGTCGCAGCGAGCCGTGCGGGTAGGGGTGACGCTTGCGCGGGTCTTGCGTGAAGCAGCTGCGGCAAAGGCTGGCGGGGCGGGCTTGCTTTTGGTTTGCACTACATTGCGTGATGGTGAAGAAGTTGGTGTAAACCTGGACTCGCAATTGGACTCGCAATTGGACTCGCAATTGGACTTGCACGCGGATGCACACTCGTTTGCATTGATGGCGGAACTTTCGATCAATGACCAAGACGCGCTTGATGCATTCGTGCTTGGTGGGTATCGCGCGGGTAAGCTGCCTTCGGTGCTTGCGGATCGCGGTAAACGGCTGGAAGCTATTGGCACATTGCTCGCAATTCCGGTTGCTTCGGGTGGCGTGCAGGATAACAGTAGTGTTATAACCCGAGAGGACCGGATTCGTGCGACGCTTGAAGCTGTTGCGCGAGAGCGGATGGTGCTGAGGCCGGTTGAGAAGCCGCGAGCGTTTGCGGGTTGGCGTTTGAGTGATTTGGTTTCGGTCGCGGCGGTGTTGTTGATCGGCGCATCGATCCTTTGGCCTTTGGCGTCGTCGGTGCAACAGCAGAATCAGCGAGCGGCGTGCGCAGGGAATTTGTCGGGGATCGCCGAGGCGCTTGGGCTGTACTCGAACGGGAACAAGGATGCGTATCCGGTGGCGGCGGCGGGTTGGGGCGGGTGGCAAACGCCACGCGATGCACGATGGTGGAACGTGGGCAGTACGGGTTCAAATAGCGCGAATTTATTCCGGCTGGTCGGGCTTGGATATGCGACGCCCGAAACCTTTGCGTGTGGCGGTAATCCCGACGCAGTGCGGACGATGAGTGATCTCGATGGCGAAACGAGGAATGCGACGGTGGTGGGGGCGCAAAGCGACTGGGCTAGTCTGCCACAGGTTTCGTATTCGTTCCAGATTCACTCGCCGGAGAATGGCGCGACATGGCGCGATGGGAATACGCAGCGGATCATTCTCGCGGATCGTTCGCCTGTGGTGTTGCGAGCGGTGAAGGGGGAAGTGATTTTTCCGATGCAGAACTCGCCGAACCATGGCGGCCGTGGGCAAAACGTGTTGCGGGTTGACGGGTCGGTTTCGTGGCTGGAAACGCCGATGGATATGAGTGAAGCCCAGGCTGAAACCCAAGCCGAAACCCAAGTGGTTACCAAAGTGGCAAGGGGCGTTAGCAAAGTAAACAACATCTGGCTGCCCAGTTCGATAGAGGATTTGATCCGGCATGTCGAGGCGATGCACACGGGTCAGCGGCTGGAGCAAGTGGGTGGGCAGCAGCCGATGCAAGGGCGCGAGGTGCCTGGCTCGGTTCGGGACACGTTCCTTGGGCCTTGAGCGGGAAGAGTTTGCTTTGGGTTGCCCGGCTTCATACTGGGGGCCTATGCGCTGGGGCTCGGCGCTTATTACGCGGGCGGCATACCAAAGAGTGTTTTGCAGAGAAGTTCGAGGGGAGTCTGCGCGACGCGTGTGACGAACGCACCGATGCGCCAAATGTAGACGCTGCCGTAGGTGAATAGAGCAATCATCGCGACGATTCCTATGACCGCGCCGTACTCAGAGTTCCAGATATTTTTGTAGCGTGGGTAGATGTCGCCGACTATTCGCGAGCCATCGAGTGGCGGAATAGGCACGAGGTTGAAGATCATGAGGACGACGTTGAGCATTGATCCAAGGAACAAGAAGGTGGTGACGTTTTGCTCGACGTGATCAGGGAAACTTGGGCCAATGTAAAGCCAGGCGACGGCGAGGATTGACGTGATCAGGAAGAGGCCCAGGTTGGAGAGTGGGCCTGCGATGGCAACGATGGATTCGCCATAACGGCCACGCAGGCGGTTGGGATTGACAGGCATCGCGCCCCATGCAATCCCGATGATGGCTAGGAAGATCAGGCTCATGTACCCCATGTGGACAATTGGGTTCCAGGTCATGTGGCCCGAGTGGATCGGTGTGTCATCGCCTAGGCGAATAGCGGCCCAGCCATGGGAAAGTTCGTGGATGACGATGGAGAAGATGATCCAAAAGATCCACGAGCCGAGGAATACATTCCCGTTCGGCATCGAGAGACAATCTGTAACCCACCAGCTCATGCAGGGAGCGTAGTGGATGTAGTCGATGGATGCCAGCGAGATAAGAAGAGAGTTTTTGTGGGGGCGGGAGGCGAGCGGGATGGCGAGCTGGTTTTTAGGGAGTCAGCCTGCGTGCGAGCAATTGGCCGATACAGTCGGGCGAGAGTCTGCACTAGAGCAAGAAACAGCTTGCTGATTCGGCGAGTTGGTGATTCGGCGAGTTGATGATTCAGGCAATGAACTTCTGTGAGGACGCCAGCTATTCGTACTGCAAAGGTTCCAACTTCGACTGGAAAGCAAGTTCAAGATGCGCGTTCAGTCAATCAAGCCGACCATGCGAATGATGTGGCACGCCAAGTTGCCAAGAATTCGGCACTTGATAAACTAAGCTCGCGCGGGCGGTTTACGCGCTATCGGCGTGGCGTGTGGGCTTGGCTAGTCGAAGGTAAGTTGGTGATTGGGATTGCTTCGCTGCATGGCGTGTTGCTAGGCGTGAGCCTGCCTCCCATCGGCGTGTGGTGGGTTTCATTGGTGGCGGCGGCGTGCCTGACGGCGGCGGGCGTTGTCGGAGAGCGGGTTGTTGGTGCAAGATCAACGCTCGCTCTGTCGTCTTCCGGTCAGCTCGCGAGGGGTCGCTCGCTTGTTGGGAGTGGCTTGTGGTCGGTCTTGTTGTGGGCGAGCATTGGAACGCTGCCCGGCTGGGTTGTGCAACAAGCGTGGATCGCGAATGTCACTTGGCTAGGGTACTTCTTTCACTGCATCTGCATGGCGCTGCTTACCGGCGGCGTGGCGTGGACGGTCGCGTTGATTGTGCGCGCGAGGCAAGCCAACGAGATGGCTGGCGGGTCGAATGTTGTGCAACCTATCTGGCAACGAAATGGGCTCATGCCGGTGTGGCTCGCGGGGACGCTGGCATGGGCATTTTGGGAAATGTTGCGCGGGCAAATTGTGGTGGGTGGGTATGCGTGGGCGTTTATTGGGCATGCGTTGATTGAGTCGAGGGTGCTGTCCGCTGCGGGCGCGGTGATTGGCGCGAGTGGTGTGTCGATCTTGGCGTGCACGATTGGGTCGGCGGTCGCGGGGATGTTGCTTTTAGCGCGGTCGCCAATGTGTAGGCGCGAGGTTGTGCATGGGGGCGCTGTGATTGCGATCACGGCTGGAATCTGGGCGGGGTTGAGCTGGCTTGGCTGGGAGCCAAGAAGTGATGGAGGGGTCCAAGCAACGACCGTGCAGCCCGCGACCATGCAAATTGCAATATTGCAGACTAATGTGTCGCAGGACAACAAGAGCAATGCTTCGCCTCAGGACGAGGTTGATCAGTGGATTCGCATTGAGAAATTGGTCGCTCAGGCGGCGCAATCTACGCCCAAGCCTGATGTGATCATCTGGCCCGAGACCATGCTTCCAGGGCCCACGCTTGAACCCATGAGCTTGAAGAAGTATGCTGAGGAAGAGATTTACTTCAATCTCTCGCCGGAAAAAAATAGCCTCGACAATCCAAGCGATGGCAATCCAACTGATGCAAAGATCGGGCCACAGGGGCTCGAAAGCAAGCCATCGCAGATCTGGGCGACGGCGTTTGCTGATCGGTTGCTTGATGTTTCGGAAGAGATCAAGATTCCGATGTTGGTCGGGGCCGAGGCGATCGAAGGGCTCAAGATCGAACACGTGAAGCGAGCGGATGGAGCCATGGGGATCAAGCAGTCGTACGCGAAGCGATACAACAGCGTGTACATCGTGAACGAAGGCATGATTGGGCGGCAGCGGTATGACAAGACCAATCTCACGCCGTTTGGCGAGCGAATTCCGGGGGTGTGGAGATTTCCAGGGTTTTCGAATTGGTTTGCGGCATTGGCGGCGCGCGGGATGCGGCTCGATCTGTCCGCCGGGGATCAGAGCGGGAATGTATGGACGGTCTTTGAGGTGTGGGCGCAGAGAGAAGGCGGGAGTGGGGGGGCATTAGCGCAGATCGTTACGCCGATATGCTTTGAATCAACTAATGCGCGGCTGCATAGTGCGTTGATCTATTCCAAGGATGGCTCCCGGCGAAGTAACCTGATCGCGAACGTAACCAACGATGGATGGTTCGGGCAATTCGATATGGAGCGTGATCAGCACACGCAGCTTGCGCGCTGGCGAAGTGTTGAGACGGCGACGCCAACGGTCCGGGCGGCGAACACTGGGGTGTCGGCGATCATCGATTCGAATGGCCGCGTGATCAAGCGTGGGATCGATGGCGATTCGCGCAGGGTTCGCGTCGAAGGGATTTTGACTGGGCAGATCACGCTGGGCAGCGGGCGCACGTGGTATTCGAGCGTGGGCGATGGGCCGGTGTGGGGCCTTGGGCTTGCGGGGGTTGTGCTCGCGCTGGTTGGATGGTGGCGGACGTATCGCAAGGGCAAGTGAAGAGTTGGCTGGCTCGTGCGAAGGCGTTGTGCCGATAGTGGATATGGAAACACAAGCAAAGGCGTCGTTCCAAGGAGCAGGATCAAATGAGCAGACGGAATTCGAGCGTGTTTGACAGTCACGCGATTGCAAGTCGTGAGGTTGCAAGTCCAACGGTGGAACGAGTTGCGAACTGCACGCGTGTGTGGAGCCACGGCGTCGTTGGTTTGGGTATCGTCGGGATGATGACAGCGGGGTTGCTAGCTGGTTGCGAAAGTGGCGGCGGCAAGCAAGGCGACGCGGTTGGATCGCAGAGGGCTACGCCTGACAATTTAGGCAAATCGGGCGATGCGCTGGTCACGCCGATTAATCTATCCAATCTCGTGGCGGCTTCAGAATTGCGTGAACGCGCGCTGAGCGTGGTCGCACAGCTTGCTCGAAGCCAGAATGCATCGATCCGGGCCAATGCGATCGAAGCTGCGGCGGTGGCACCGAGACGATTAAGTGAGGTTCTTCGACGCGGGCTTTCCGACCCAAACCCTGCGGTGCGAAGCGTTGCGGCGGCGGCGGCGGGGCGAGCCAAAGTAGAACAAGTTTTGCCCCAGCTTCGACCACTCGCGAATGATACCTACGAGCACGTTCGTTTGTCAGCGAGTTTTGCGCTCGCTCGAATGGGTGAGCCAGTCGAAATCACGCCTTTGGGCAGGTCGCTGTACGAGAGCGATTCGATGCGGACGCGAAGTCACGCCGCGTTTTTGTTGGGAGAACTTGGAAATCCGACGGCAATTGGAATGTTGCGTGGAGCCTCGAACAAGAGCGTGCGTGGTGCGACACCAGAAGAGATTCGGCTGTTTCAGTTGCAGATAGCCGAGGCGATGGTTAAATTGGGCGAAGACAGCCAATCGCAGGTCATCCGAGCGGCACTCTTTCCTTCTCGGCCGGAAGACCTTGAAGCGACAGCACTTGCTTCGCAGATCATCGGGCAGATCAAGGATCGCGGAGCTATTGACCGTTTGGTATTCCTTTCTGAATTCAAGGATCCACGCACGGGCGAGAAATATCCAGCGGAGATTCGGCTCGTGATTGCACAAAGCCTTGCTGGGATGGGGCTTAAAGGTGGCGAGTTTATTGCGGACGAGTACGCCAAGAATGTAAATCCACTGTGGAGAGGGCAGGCGGCGTTGGTATATGGGGCGTTTGGCACACCACAAACGATGGGACGGGTGAGCCAGATGTTGGACGATCCTGCTGAAGAGGTGCGGATCGCGGCGGCGAACGCGGTGCTGAAGGCGACAAGTAAGGGTGGACAATCGCGTTGAGATGCTTGGTGCGGGAATGTTGGCTGTACTAATAATGCAACGCGTCTGGCGGTTGGTCGGTTGAGAGGAATGGGTTGGTGTAGGCGGTTGGGGATGGCGGTTGGGGATGCAAACAAGTTTGCCAAGCGAGGTCGGCACAAAATTGCTGAACTTTGCCATAAGACCAGGGTTGATCTGCGAGCACGAAGCATGGAAGGTTGGTACACTGTGGGCCCTAGCACAGACTCACGACGGCGGGCTGTGCACGGCATCGCATGATGGTGCGCAGTGTCTAGTCGAGTGATGATTGCCTTGGTGGGCAGGATTGAGCAGGACTGGGAAAGTCTTTGGGATCCGAAACGAATCGGCGAAGAAGCCATTTGCTTTGAGTCTGGTTGGATAGCTGATTGTTTGAGTTGTTAGTATTTTGGTTGGATTAATTGTGTTGTGATCTCAGATGCAGTGACCCATAGCTCGAACGCGAGCAAGGAGCGGCAAGCGTGCACGTGCTGACGAAGGTATTTATGGTTTTGGCTGCGGTCGCTACGATCGCACTCTCGTCGTTGGTGA
This sequence comes from Phycisphaerales bacterium, assembly GCA_038240875.1. Taxonomy (GTDB): domain Bacteria; phylum Planctomycetota; class Phycisphaerae; order Phycisphaerales; family UBA1924; genus JBBRGG01. The sequence goes on from JBBRGG010000026.1 coordinate 16,531, forward strand.
TCGCGTATGCGGTCAACACGGATCGCATCCGCACGGATTACCAGAGCGAGATGGCTCGCCGCATCGCGGTGGAAGCCCAGCGTGGTGATGAGCTGTCGCTATCGAGCCGTGAACAGGCGCGCTTGGCTGCGCAGGTTGAGGACCTCAACCGCAAGGTCGCAGAGCTTGAGAACCGCAACTCGACGTTGCAGAATGAACGTGGCACGTTGGAAGCTGCCAAGGCGAACGCAGAGGCAGAGCGTGCGTCCACGATCGCGAAGATCGCCGAATTGGGTGAGACCGTTCGCACGCAGGCGACGCTGATTGCGGCGTACCGCGACGAAGCCAAGACGCTTCGCACCAATGAGCTTGACCTTCGCAATCGCGGCTTGGATATGGAACAGCGTTTGAGCGACCTGACCAGCCAGCGTGAGGTTCTTGAGCAGAACTATCGTGCGTTGCAGGAAGAACTCGCCGAGATTAAGCGAGACTCGACAGGCCGCGTTGCTGGTGCCGCTGGCGTGGCTGCTGATGCTTCTCAAGGCTTCATTGCTTCGGGACCTGTGATACAAGGTCGTATTTTGGGTGTTCAGAAGGATACCGCGACGGGCAAGACTCTGGTTCGCTTGAGCGTGGGCACGAACAATCGCGTTGCCAATGGCATGCAGTTCTACGCAGCTCGTGACTCTGCGACGCTTGTTGGCGTGCTCGTGGTGATCAAGAGCGATTTGCAGGAATCGGTCGCGGAGCTTCGTTTGCTTCGCGCTGAAGCGGGCGAGGTTCGCGTGGGAGACATGATCTTAAGCCGCCTGTAATCGTGTGGGTAAAATGAACTATTCACGCACGCGAGTGCGAAGGATCTTTGTATGACGCAGTTTGGCATGCAACTTCCCGGTGGGAAGCAGAAGAAAAGCGGTTCGCCTGATGTCTACACAGGGTTAGCGCTTGTGACGCTTGTCTTTGTAATCGTTGCGATTGGGGTGATGTTCGTCTCTGGCTCGAAGGTTGGGATTGATGGCAATCCCTTCTCGATCCAGAAGCTCGGCGAGATCAAGCTTGCTCCGGCTAGCAAGTAAGCGGACGGTACAAGTTCCGCTTACGATTTTACCGACCTTTCAAACAAATTATCGTAACTGATTTACGACGCCCGGTCGCTCACAACGATCGGGCGATTTTTCATATATAGGGCTGTTCACTGTAGTTTTTTTTCTAGGTATTTGCTCAACGCTTTAGAGAACTTGTACCTAGTAGTAAAGGCAGTCATTGTGAGAGAATATTGCGAACATATCCGTAAGACTAATTGGACTGCAGTGAGGACGTGTTCACTCTAGATGTGGATCGGCTCGCGGTATTTTTTATAAAAATTGATCAATTGCGAAGCATGCTTATCAAAAACTTTATCAAATAACTATGGAACTGAATCATTTTTTCTGGTATCTTGCATAGCTGATTCGTATCAAATGCACCTTTGAGTAGTTAAGGTAGCTTTGGCCCGGACTGCTGAGAAGTAAATTATGTGCATCTTTGTACACACAGCGTGATTTCTTGATCGTGTGTTTTGGAGAGGAGAACCCAATGCGTCGTTCAATGACTTCAATTGCGATTTCTGCAAGTGCGTTGATTCTGATTGCTGGCACCGCTTCGGCACAACCTGTGTTGATCACCGCGCCAAAGACAATCGGGGCGTCGGACACGACGATCACGCCGACGGCGGGTGGGGCGGCTATTGCATTGCTGACGGCGGAGATCACGGTGCGCGGAACGACGCTGGTGGTGAATGGCCGTCAGTCAATCCAGAGCCTGGTTGTTGAGCGCGCGGGCGCGGCGCCGGGAACGCCTGGGATTGTGACGCACACGCCTGGATTCACATTTGATTATTCGGGTGGCGCAGGGACGGACGTTGTCAACGGCGCGTATTTGATCGTCTCAGGGAATGTCACGATCCAGGGCGTGAGTGGGCCGGATGTTGCCAGCGCGATCGATGTCAGTGAAGATGGGTTTGCGAGCGCCCAGGGACCTGGGTATCCCGGCGGAAGCAGCCTCAATGGCGGGAGTGCTGGCGGCGGGCACGGCGGGCTGGGCGGCAAGGGGTCTGGAGTAATTAGCCAAGCTAGCGGTGCTGGGTACGGCAACGCGCTGGCACCGGTCATGTTCGGTTCCAGCGGCGGTGCCAACTCGAGCAATGGGTTGGGAATTTCAGGTGGCGGACCGGGCGGCGGATCGATCCGACTCTCTGTCGGCGGCACGCTGACACTTGGCGGTGCGATTCGCGCCAGCGGCGGCAACGGCATTGCTTCGTGGTGGGATTCGGGTGGTGGTGCGGGTGGTTCGGTGTTCATTACTTCGAACATCGTGACTGGTGCGGGGCAGATTACTGCCAACGGTGGGAACTCATCGTCGAATTATGGCGTGATTACTGGTGGTGGTGGTGGTGGACGCATCGCGATTAACTCGGCCAACACGGCTGGGTATACCGGTCTAATTGTCGCCAACGGCGGCATAGGTGGAGCACGCGGCGGCGCGGGTACGGTTGCACGGATTCAAGGCGGCATTGTCAATTACACGATTGCGAACGACACGTTGACGCCGACGGCGACGTTGCTTTCGATTGATTCGCCAGCAAACAATGTCACGGTGCGAGACGGCGGCGTCGTACAGATCGTTGGTTCATCAAGTGCTGCGACGATCAACGTTCTTGACACAAGTGAATTGCGCGTGGTTACGCCTTTGACCGCTGGAACGATCACAGTGCTGACCGGAGGAAAGATTGGCTCGAATGGACCGCTGGTACCGATTGACGTAACGTGCACGACACTCTCTCTTGCTGCGGGCGCGACGGTTGATGCGAATGGATTCGGTCACCCAAGCAGCCAAGGCCCGGGCGCGGGTGGGCTATCAAATGGTGATGGTGGCGGCGGCGGGCATTCTGGCTTTGGTGGGCAAGGAGTGATCGTGAATTCTGGCCTTGGGGCACAAGGCCTGTCTTATGGCATCGCTGATCAGCCTTCGAGCCCGGGCTCGGGTGGCGGAGCAAGTTCGTCGAACGGACTGGGTACTGCTGGTGGCGGCGCTGGTGGCGGTGTGGTGCGTATTCGCGTGACCAACGCGACCCTCAATGGAACGATCACCGCGAACGGACTTAACGGTACGACGTCCTTCTACGACAGTGGTGGCGGCTCGGGAGGATCGATCTGGATCTCGGGCACAAACATCACTGGTACGAGCACGATCCGTGCACGCGGCGGCAACGGGGCGACAACGTATAGCGTGCGTGGTGCGGGCGGCGGGAGCGGCGGGCGCGTCGCGATCGTTTCAACGTCTACCAGTACCTTTGCACCAACGTTTGACGTCAGTGGTGGCGTGGGCACACTGGCGGGTGGTGCGGGCTCTGTTTACACGAGGGTCAGTAATGTGGCGGTGCCTCAACTGACATTTACTGGCACTACTGCGTTTCCTGCGAACACGCCTTTGAGCAATCAGCCGTCGGCAAATGTGACTATCGCTAGCGGAGCGAGGATGATTCCTGCCACGAGCGCGATCAGCGTGTTGAATCTCAACGTAGAAAGTGGTGGCGTGTTCACGACGCTGGCGTTGGCACCGATCAATGTCACGTGCACAAACTTGAATGTATCGGCGGGAGGCCTTGTAGTCGCCGACGGGCTTGGATTTGCCAGCAGCCAAGGACCTGGCGCGGGTGGTTTATCGAGTAGTGACGGTGGCGGCGCCGGGCATGGTGGCTTTGGTGGACAGGGCACTATCGTGGTGGGTTTCTCGCTGGGTGAGGCGGGCGCGGCGTATGGCAACATCGAAGCACCGATTACGCTGGGGTCTGGTGGCGGAGCGAGC
>JBBRGG010000027.1:0-20320 GCA_038240875.1 Phycisphaerales bacterium
CTGTTCGAGCGTATATTGAACAACGGAACGAGCCGCAAACGTGACGACTAGTGCGAGTGCGCCCGCGGCAAGCGCGAGCCTGATTCCCGGGAGCGAACGCAGCGACCAGGCGGCATAACCGGCGACGAGTGCCGCCATCCACGACATGCCGACGAATGCGGCCTTTGGGTCGCCTGTTATTGAAGCGTGAATAGCGACGCCGATGACTCCAACCAGCAAGGCGAACGCGCCCGCCAAACTCGCGCGAGGATTCGATTCACTCTGCGACAACGCTGAACCAGAGCCGCTGGCGATGATCGCGAGTGCTGCGCCAAGCGTCATGACTAGATCGACCAGGATTGAAAGCTTTGGTGTAAGGCCCAAGATTGTAGTTGAAATGAGCGTTGGGTCGCCTGAGAAGCCGGGAAAGGGATCGATGGATGTTGTCGCTTTAGCCATCATGGCCGCGAGGATCAACGTGATTCCCAGCCATGCGAGCAAGTTCGCACGAGGCGTACTTGTGTGCACGATACTAGTGATTGGTGTGCTCACGAAGTCGCTTTCTCGGCTTGCTTTTGTTGGGTTCGTGCGCTACGCGCGGAAAACTCAAGCAGTGCGAGAACGCACAGGAGCGACGTGGTTGAGCCCCACGCAGTCGCCGCGGCCCAAGGCGAAAGCGTCGCCATCACGCTTACGCCCGCGAGCCCGGTCACCAGCGCAAACCCCCAGATGACATAGACCGCGCGAGCTCGCGTCAGACCAAGCTCAACAAGGCGGTGTGAGAAGTGTTGAAGATCGCCAACAAATGGTGACTTTCGCTGGCGAAGTCGCAGCAGGACGACGGAGGTAAAGTCATAGAGCGGGATTGCAAGTACGAGTAAAGGTACCAAAGGCACCCACCACGCGTTTGCGTTCATTCGTTCCAAGCCAAACTCAGGCAAGGTCAAAGGCACATATGTCAAGCGTGTGGTGAGAAACGCGAGCGTGAAACCGACGACGATCGACCCGCCGTCGCCCATGAAGATTTTGGCTCCGCCGGGCCTTGGCGCGTTGAACATGAGAAAGCCTATTAAACCGCCAACCATGAGCGCGAGCATGGCGGCGACGAACCACTGTTCGTTGTGTAGCGCGCCCGCGAGCAAGCACAGCGCCGCGATAGCACCGACGCCTGCGGACAAACCATCCATGTTGTCCATGAAGTTCATCGCGTTGATCATGACCAGGAACCAGATCGCGGTAATGGCAATCGACAGCCATGCCCCGCCGACGTAAGCGTCGAGCGCGGTGAGCAATCGCGTATCGGCGAGCGTCGGCGAAAGGGTGGTGATCAAGGGCACGCCGATCGCAGGCACGAGCATCACGCCAAGCTTCAAGAACGGACCCAAAGGCTTGCGATCATCCACCAGGCCCAGGATGTGCAAGAGCAGCACAGACGCGATAAAGAGAAACGCAAGAGGTGCTTGGGCGGCAATGCCTGGAACAAAGTCGCTAAGTTTTTCCGGGATTAGTAATGATTCGCTGGCACTCAAACCAGAGTCGCCATTATTTGACTGGTTTTCGGCGATTGGCGCGAGAATGACGACCAGCGAAACGAGCGTGATCAGTGGGATCAGCAACGCCAGCACAATGGCTACGCCGCCGGTGTTGGGCACCTTTCGTCGAGCGGCTTTGATCTGGCCCGCGACGCCTGCGGAATCAAACGTGCCCAATCGATGACCGATGCGGATAAGTGCACCGCTGATTATAAAGCTAATAAAAAAAGCAAAGGGCACAAGAGTAAGGCACATCCAGAGCATGGTGAGAGTGTACTTGCCTTCTTGGATGAGTGCTTACGTGTCGCTGGTCGCGAGAGTCCGGTGTTTTTTCCAAGGCCGCCAGATAGCCCACAGGCCAAGGAAGATCGTGTTCGCGATCACAATCAGAATGAAAACACGGCCCGGCCAAGGCCCCAGAGAATCGATGATGGTGGGGCGTTCTGGGGTTGTGTTGCCGACATAACCGTAGTTGCTGCCGAGGATCGCGTTGATGCCGAGCATCGCGCCGACCCAGACCATGCTGACGACAATTGTCAAGACAAGGTCACGCGTAGTCGGGCGATAGCGGTGCACGACGAGCTGATAAATCGCTGAGCCGACAATAGAAAGATGAACGAGCCAGAAGAGCCAAAACTCCATATGGCCTGGCCCAAACTTGAGGGTCGGCGTGATGAATGCCTGCGTAGAGAGGCCCATGCCCCAGAAATAAATGATCGCTTTGGGCCAGCGCCACTTGGTCAGATACGCAACCCCAGCGATCACGCACCCAATGTCGCACAGTTGCAAAGGCAGGGACTCGCGAGCATCGAATCGATCGGGAAGCATCCAATAGACCCAGGACCACAGATTAACCCCAAGCACAAACCCGCCCCACGCGGTTGAAAGTCGGCCTTCGCGCGTGTCCATCGTGCCGGCGCGGCGCCAGAGCCTGCCCAGTGTGCACGAAGCGATCACGAGGACGGCGCACACGAGAAATGTCACGCCATGGCTGATGGAGAAAGAGTGAAACGAGTGGGCGGCGTGCGCGAGAGATTCTGGCGATATCCCTGCATCGTTTAATGCGCCCGATTCGCCTGTTGTTGGTAGATTGGAAGCGTCGATCATGCTGCAGAGCATATGGCGTTGCGTGAACAAGGCTTTCGCGTAATACAGCCACTGTCGCGCAACTTCGCTGCTTTCGCGTTACTCCGCAGTAGCTAGCTTTGGCCCCTTGGCGCTTTCATGGCGAAGCTGGCCACAGGCGGCGGCGATATCTCGCCCGCGGCTCGCGCGAATGTGCGCATTGATCCCGCGCGAGCGCAAGATCTCCTGGAAGTTGCGGACATCTTGCGTGTAAGGCCGCAAGAAGGGCAGCCCTGCAACCTCGTTGTACCGGATCAGGTTCACGTTCGCTCGCAGTGTTCGCGCCAGGCGAGCCAATTCCTCGGCGTGCTCGGGCCGATCGTTCACGTTCTGCAAAAGTGTGTACTCAAGCGTGATCTCTCGACCAGTCCGCTCAAACCACGCCCGGCACGCACCAAGCAAATCCTTGATCGTCGTGTACTCGGCCCAGGGAATCAGCTCGCGACGCAGCTCATCGGTCGGCGCGTGCAACGAGAGCGCGAGCGTGACAGGTAAGTCTAATTGCTCGGCGAGCTTTTCGATAGCCTTGGGCAAGCCAACGGTGGAAATGGTGATCTTGCGAGCCGAAATCCCCATGCCCCATGGGGCCGCGATGGTACGAACCGCTGGGACCACGTTGGGCAAATTTGCCAGTGGCTCGCCCATGCCCATGAAGACGACGTTGGAGATTCGGCGGACATCGGGCATACGCGATAGCCGCCACACTTGCTCGACGATGCGGCCGGTGCTGAGATTGTGATCAAGACCCGTCAGCCCCGAAGCACAGAATCGGCAACCCACGGGGCAGCCCACTTGGCTTGAAATACAAGCGGTGAAGCGGTCGGGGTCGCCACCTTCTTCTTCGGGAATCGAGGGGATCATCACGCATTCGGTCTGGCGAGATGGGTCGCCTTGAGGCTTTGGAACTTGCGTGAGAGAGATCGTGCTGCGGTCGATTGGAGGATTTGATTTGGGGTCAAAAATTGATAGCGAGCCAGCATCTGCTGAAACGGGATCAGCCGAACCAGTATTCTCCGAACCAGCATTCTCCGAACCGGCATTCTCCGAGCCGGGAGTAGCAGAACCAGCGGTGGCATAATCCGACCATTGCACGAGGAGCTTTTGCGTGCCATCGGAGGCGCGCATGTGCTGGAGGACTTGGCCCGATTCAAAGGCCATCTCGCGGTGGATGGTTGCGCGATCAAGCTTAGAGAGATTGGTCATCTTCTCCGGATCGGTGATGCCCCGCTGATAGACCCATTCAAGAAGTTGGCCCGCGCGAAAGGCTGGCATCCGCCGATCCTCGCACCAGGCTTGAAGCGATTCAGGGTTCATCTCAAAGAAGTGATGGGTGGGGTGTCGGAGCATGTTTAGTTGTTGGTCGATTGCGAATTGATACCGGAGTTTGTGGCGCTCGCGCTGATGGTCAGTGGCACGGCACCGTACAAGTCGTGCGTGATTTCGGCCTTGTGGATGTTGACCTTGCGTGTTTCGGGGTCGATGTCGCGTGCGATCATCATTCGGCGAAGCGTGCCTGGAACGGCGAAATACTCGTCTTCGTCGAAGATGTCGCGCTGCTCGATCTGGCCACCAAACTTGGTAAGGAGCATTTTGCACAGTTCCGCGACAAGATCTTCAGGAGCCGACGCGCCCGCCGTGACGAGGACGGTTTCGTTGCCGGTGGGGAACCAAGACAAATCAACTTCGGAAGCGTCGTCGAGAAGGTATGCGGGCGTGCCAACGTTGCGAGAGATTTCCGTCAGGCGCACCGAATTGGATGAGTTGGCAGAGCCGACGACGAGCACAAGATCACACTCAGGAGCGATCTGGCGAACGGCAATCTGGCGGTTGGTCGTCGCGTAGCATATGTCCGAGCTTGGGGGCTCTTTGATCGCGGGAAACGCCGCTTTGAGCGCGTCGATGACGATCTTGGCGTCGTCGGTTGAGAGCGTCGTCTGGGTCAGGTACACCAGGCGATTGGGGTCTTTGATCAAAAGAAACGGGATGTTATCGGGATGCTCGACGACTTGCGTCGCTTCGGGTGCTTCGCCGGCGGTACCAACGATTTCCTGATGGTTTTTGTGCCCGACCAAGAGAATCTGGTACCCCTGCCTTGCGTAGCGGATGGCTTCGGAGTGGACCTTGGTCACCAGCGGACAGGTTGCGTCGATGGCGCGAAGTCCGCGCTGAACGGCTTCGGCTCGAACCGCTGGGGAAACGCCATGCGCTGAAAAGACGATGATCGCGCCGGTGGTAGCTTCGCTGAGTTGGTCGATAAACTTGACGTTTCGCCGCTCGAAACGCCCTACAACGTGCTTGTTGTGCACGATCTCGTGGTAGACATAGATCGTTTCATTGGGGAAAAGTTCAAGAACCTGATCGACAACGTCTATGGCCATACGAACGCCAGCACAAAAGCCGCGAGGATTAGAAAGGATCAGCCGCATGAAAGAATCATAGAACAGCCAGAAAGCGCTGGCATTTGGAAATGGCGGTAGTAAAGGGCGCAAGGAAGCAGATATCGGCCTCACTTGTGCGCACAACCGTGGTACGCTCGTCCACCTTCTATGCATTCACCGGCTGAGAAACTCGAAGTTCGCGTAGCAACCCACGCAGAAGCCTGGCGATGGGTGTCAGCGTGCGCGCACGAAGCCAAAGAAAACTTTAGCGTCATGTCGCGCTTTGTGCCAAGGGCCATTCGGCCAGAATTTGCCGCGGTTTACGCGTTTTGCCGGGTCAGCGATGACCTTGCCGACGAAACCGGTTCAAGTGACGCGGATCGTGCGCACAGCCTTGAACTTTTGAAGCAATGGCGAAGCATGCTTGCTGGTGCACAAGACGTAAACCCGCCTGCACATCCGATCATGCTGGCTTTGGGTGACTTGCTTCGCAAAGGCGTGATCACCAAGCAACCGCTCACCGACCTGATCGCTGCGTTCGAGAATGATCAAATAGTAGCTCGCTGGCCGACGCTGGATTCGCTTCTAGATTACAGCACCAAGAGCGCAAACCCGGTTGGAAGGCTCGTTCTAAACCTCTTTGGCGTGCGATTTTCTGGGGCGAACGTGAGCAAGCATTCACAAGAGCTTGCCCAAGCGAGCGATGCGGTGTGCACCGCGCTTCAGCTTACTAATTTTTGGCAGGACGTACGAAGAGACCTCTACGAACGCGACCGTATCTATGTGCCTTGCGCGCAACTTGAGCTAGACCCGACGTTGCTCTCGGCATGGATTCGTGGCGGGCCAAACGCCAGGCACGCTCAGCAATATTCGGCGTTGATCAAACCGTTGCACGAAGCGACGCAACGCCTCTTTGACAAGGGCCAAACCCTCTTGGAACTTGCCCCGCCAGAAAGTACAAAGGTGCTCGCGCTGTGTATCGCCGGTGGCGAAGCGACCCTTGCACGAGTGCGAGCCGCGAACGGCTACGAGCTTTGGAAAAGGCCACGCATTGGCAAAGGGGCCAAGTCGCTGCTGATGGTTCGGGTGGTTGCGCCCCGCCCAATTGGAAAGCTTGTTGGAAGGCTATTTGGAAGGCTTCTAGGAATGCAAGTTGGCCAGCGTGCACAGCAAACAGCACAAGGCGGCGTGCATGGATAATGCTGCGCAAGCCTACTCAAACACTACGGTTACTACTGAGTCGCTCGAAGCTTCGCGCCAGTGGTGTGCGCACATCACACGTACCCAAGCCAAGAACTTTTATTGGGGTCTTCGGCTTGCCCCGGCGGACAGGCGGCCCGACTTGTATGCGCTGTACTCATGGATGCGGGTCGCGGACGACATCGCTGACGGCGACTCGGGGCCAACTACAACTACAAACGCAACGTCACTCTCCACTGAGCAGCGAGGACTTTCTTTGGCGCAGTTTCGGCGAGCGACGCACGCGCTGCTCGACGCGACGAACGACCGAGTTTGTGCGCACGAACTAGGTAGCTTGCCAGAAGAAACGTCAAATATGATCGTCTGCGACGCGCGGCTTTGGCCAGCGTTTGTGCATGCTGCGACGGCTCATGAAATTAGTCGCAATTGGCTCAATGAAGCACTCGACGGCATGGCGGAGGACCTGAATCACCGTGGGTACGCCGACTTTGGAGATCTCGAACGATACTGCTACCGCGTTGCGTCCACCGTTGGCTTGTTGTGTGTTTCGATCTGGGGTTTGCGACGTGGCGTTGACGTGGCACACGCACAATCGCTCGCGATTGCACGCGGGAAAGCCTTCCAGTTGACAAATATTTTGCGTGATATTGCGGTTGACGCGAGGACGCACACGCCGCCCAGGTGCTACGTGCCGACGAACATGCTTTGCGCGCATGGCTTAACGCATGAAGGTCTGCTGGCGTGGACGCTGGCGACAAACTGCCAGGGGCTTGTACTAGAACTCGTAGCGCGGGCTCGGCTTCATCAGCGAGAAAGCGCGTTACTCGAAAGCATGATTGATCCGGCATGTGTGCCGGTGCTCCGGGCGATGAGCGGGTTGTACTGGCGGATATTAGACCGCATCGAAGCGAAGCCTTGGCTTGCTGTTGCTACGCCGCCGGTGCGGGTGCCGACGGTCGAGAAAGTCGGCGTAATGCTGCGTTCGCTCGCGCTTGGCTCGCGAGTGAAGTCCTGATGCTTTCACCTTACTGACAGGGAACATCATCCAACTTCATCATACTTAGCGCAACATCACGCACGAAACGCTACTACGATCGTTGCTTGTATGCGTGAACCTTCGCAAAGCACGGCTTCCAAAGCGCGTTCCTATCCCGTAGTCATAGCAGGTGGCGGGCTCGCGGGCATAGCCTGCGCCATCGAGTTGACGCATCGTGGCGTGCCAACGCTTGTGCTCGAATCGCGCCAGCGTTTGGGAGGCAGGGCCACGTCGCACGTTGACCCCGCAACCAGCGAGTTGATTGACAATTGCCAACACGTCACGCTTGGGTGCTGCTACAGGTATATCAATCTTTGCCACATGCTGGGAGTGGGGCGGAAGTTTGCCTGGACGACCGACCAAACCTGGATCGAGCCAGGCGGGCGAAGGTCGAGAATCGGGCCAGTGAGCTTGCCCGCGCCAGCACACTATGGGCCTTCATTCGCGTTCGCGAAGTTTCTTTCGACCAAGAGCAAAGCCGCGATTGCAGTTGCGATGGGCGCGATCTCGCTCACCACGCTCAAGTCTTGGCGAGGCAGAACATTCGCGGAGTTTCTCGCGTATACGCGACAGCCAGAGGAAGCGATCGAACGTTTCTGGCAGCCTGTGATCGTGAGCGCGTGCAATTTTGATGCGATGCGCGTTGACGCGAGTTTGGCGATTAAAGTCTTTCGCGATGGCTTTCTTGCGTCGCGGTCGGCGGGAAATGTCGGCGTGCCAAAGGTGCCTTTGGCGAATCTGTACGACAACGCGGCGAGCCTGCTGTCCCGGGCTAGCGGCGAGATTCGTACCGGCGCGAGCGTGGCAAAGATCCACGAGAACCATGTTGAACTTGCGTCGGGCGAAGTAATCAAGGCACAAGTTGTTGTATGTGCGCTCCCGCCGGAGCGTGCGTATTCAACGGTTGATTCGGCAGCTCAGGATGAACGCTTCACGTTCTATGAGCGGCTTTGCCATAGCCCGATACTTGGCGTGCACTTATGGTTTGATCGCCTAGTGCTTGATACGCCACACGCCGTGCTGGTGGGCAAGGGCATCGAGACACAGTGGCTATTTCAGAAGCACGATTCGCGCGAGACACCTTCGAAGCAATATAGAGGGCAATGCCTGCACGCGGTGATTTCGGGTGCGGACAGTTGGATGGATCTCACAGAAGATGCGATCATCGCACAGGTTCGTTTAGATATCGCGGCGTGCCTGGGCGAATCGGCGGCGGCTGCGCTGATTCGAGGCAAAGCGATCAAGGAACGTCGAGCAACGTTCGCGGCGACGCCAAACTTTGAGCAGGTTCGGCCGGACGCCGCAGGATCAGGCCCGATCATCCTCGCGGGCGATTACACGAACACGGGTTGGCCCGCGACAATGGAGGGCTCAGTACGTAGCGGGGAGTCGGCGGCTAACGCGGTTATTGCTGTACTTTCACGGCTGGCATCCCCAGGCGGCATGGCTCCTAGATAGAACACCGAGCTTTAGCTAATTTATTTGCTTTATGTTAGGGTAAAAAATTGTGAGGAATATTTAGATTACGTAAAGAGATGCATATGTCTGTCCACACTTTATGTGAAGTAGTGGCTACGAGCCTTTACAGATGCTACAAATATGTGTACCTGAAGGACTATTATCGTGTTAGGAATATGTAAGTTATACAACTGCTAGTGTTTGCACTCTTCATGCGTACACGCTACTGTGGATCACGGGGTACAATTTTTGTTGTGCCTCTCTACATTCGACCAGATCATAACTAGAGTTGTTAAGCGGAATTATCTGCGTAAATCGAGAACAAATCACTAGTTTATTGGCTTTCAGAGTCTTGCAAACTAGGTGGAGAGGGTAACGAGAACAGGCTTACATGAAAACGTTTTTTTAAGGTTACTCGCCAAGGAGGAACAGATGAACGGAGCAAAGCCGTGGCAGTTTGTAGTACTGGCGTTGGGGGCCGCAGCACTAGTTTTCGTGGTGATTTTTAGCTTCAGTTCTGACGGGCGCGACGTCAAACTCACGCAGACGGTGATGGTCGCCGACGTGCAGGCCGGAACGGTCTTCGCTGCTGACGTTTCCAAAATGGGTATCCAGATTCCAATGACCAACCCATATACAAATACGGCTACTTTGTACCCAGCCTATCGCGACGGGGAAAACTGGAAGATCGAAGGTGAGTACATTCAGGTCGTCCGTGCACTCCCAGATGCACAAACCACGGGAATGGCGGATAAGCGTGCGGGCCTTTTGAAGCCCTTTACGGAAGCTCCCAAGCCTCTTGCAAGCTGAACAATGCTGCTAAATACTTTGTAGCCTTTGAGAAGTACTGTCGAAACCATTTGTTCCTGTCTGGCAAGCCTAACGTCTCGCGACTATGGCTGGTTTATTGTGAGCCAGACTCGATCTCCAGCCCAACAAATCCATGATTTAGAGCACGGAATTTACTAGACAGCACGTAGAAGTCAGCACGTAGAAGACCAAGGAGTTTCGCCCCATGCCTTGTACGCGTTCAAGTAAACCGTGTCGCACATATAAGCACGCAAACATAACTTCACGTGCACTGGTCAAGCATCGCGCCTTTACACTGATCGAGTTGCTGGTGGTGATCGCGATCATCGCGCTTTTGATCGCGATTCTTCTCCCGGCGTTGGGCAAGGCTCGTGATGCCGCTCGTTCGTTGGTGTGCCAGACGACGGTTCGTGGGCTTGCGCAGGGCCAAGCTGTATATGCCTCGTCGAACAAGGAATTTATCGCTGGCGTTCGGACGTCCGGTGCTGAAGGACACGTGCTCAGTGGCATTCCATTAGTGGGCGAGACTACCTCAGAAACGCCTGTAACGAGTTGGGACTGGATTAGCCCAACTGTTGGCGAGTCGTTCAACTTTGCGCCAGATCGTGCAAATCGGTACTTTGACATTCTGTCGCGTGTATCGTGCCCGTTGGTGAAGAATTTCAACCAGACATTCTTTACCGGTGGCGCAACAGATTCGTCCGCGTTTACGCAGGTCCAGATTCGTCGTGGGTTGTTCAAGCAGGTCAGCTACATCATGCCTTCGACGTTCCAGTTTGTGAGTGCCGCTGCTACAGATCAGCAGGCGACGGTGACCCTGCGTTCAGGCGCTTCGCGTATGATGCCAAAGGGCTTTACGAATCCTGCGACGGTGCCTGCTGGATATGTGCCTCGGATTGACAGCCAGTACATCGCCAACCCATCGCGCAAGGTTCTTGTGATGGATGGCACGCGGTTCTATTCCGATACGGCCAACCTGCTGAACATCGATCTTTCGCCCGCGCCCAATCTCTTCTCATCGTTCGCGTGCAATGACCCGATATTCAACCGTGGCCGCGAGTATGGCAGGGATTTGATTCCTTCTGGTCCCACGCGCTGGGCTAATGTTTTCTTGTCCATGCGGCACCAGAACCTGAGCGTGAACGCCGGGCACTTTGATGGCCACGTTTCGGTATTGAGCTCGGACAAGGTGTGGGGCGATGCCGATCGCTTCTTCCCAACGGGCAGCCAGTGGACGGGAGCCGACGCGACTCCGGAAGCTGCGGCGAAGTATTTGCCTTTGCTTTCGAGGCCGGTGGGCAGCCGAGCGCTGGATTGATAGGCTAACCTGTATCGATAGATGCAGCGAGTTGATGTATATAGCGAAATCGATAGTTGGTTGAGTGCAAAACCGTGAAGTCTAAGCCTTTTCTCGAATGAGAAGAGGTTTTTATTTTGGACAATAAGTTGGTGGGTTCAAAGTTCGGGAGCGATTAGAAAGTGCGTTAGATTTGGCGGATCTGGCCGCTGCTGCGGTCATAGCGATTAACCGACGGGTCGGCGGCGAGTGACCAGAGTTCAATGCCCCCTGCGATGCTCAATGCGTTTGGATAGCCAAGTTGGCGTAGCGCTAGGGCGGCCCGCATCGAACGCACCCCGTGATGGCATAAGAGCAAGAGTTCTTGACCGGGTGCGAGTTCGATCTCGTCGGCACGCTTTTCAATTTGATCGAGCGGGATATGGATCGAGCCAGGAATATGGGCAAAGTTCCACTCTTCGTTGGTTCGCACGTCGACAATCATCGCCGCCTTGGTTACGAGCGCTGCGTGGGCGTCGCGTGGCGTGCGTTCGTACTCGGGCTTAAATGCGTATCCGACGGGAAGGCCTTGGGTATCGAGAGAAGTGGGCTTTGTCATATTCATCTTCGCTCGTGGTGTGGGTCGCTAATTGTCGTTATTTACGGCGTAGGCGAGACTTTGCTTGGGTCAACAGCCGAGTCAGTTGACGGGATAGTGGAAGGGTTAGAAGGTATGGCTCGTGT
This sequence comes from Phycisphaerales bacterium, assembly GCA_038240875.1. Classification (GTDB taxonomy): domain Bacteria; phylum Planctomycetota; class Phycisphaerae; order Phycisphaerales; family UBA1924; genus JBBRGG01. The sequence goes on from JBBRGG010000027.1 coordinate 11,539, forward strand.
GATGGGAGTGGAGGGGGTGGGTGTGGGGTTAATTGTTGGGGTGGGTGTAGCCTGGACTACAGGGGTAGCAGAGACGTTGGCGTAAGAAGCTTGACGAGGCGGGAGTTCATCGGTAGGGCGCGCGTTGGCTGGTACGCCGCGAGCGGTCCAGACTGGTGCGCGTGCATATGGGTAGCGCGTGCCTCGCATTTCAATCTGGCGATAGTCGTCGTCGCTCATCTTGTACGCGCGGTAAGGCATCAGCAATAGGTCATATACCGCGTATGGACCTGCAAGCCAGGTCTCCTCGGCGATCGTCCAGTATCCTTCAGGAGCAAGTTCGAGTGCGCTAGTAGGTGTTGGAAATTCTCGGCGTTCACGAGCGGCAGCCGTCGCGAGAGGGTCGTTGGTCGCGTAGATCTGACCGCTAGCTGTGCCGGAAACCGGAACGACGAAGATGGTGCGTGGCCATTTGGTTCGGCCCATGTCGAGCGTGCCTGGTATTGCACTCGATGCACGATCGGCGGCACGCGTTGTCATGCGTTCGACATCAAGACCGGGGAGTACAACGCCTGGTTCGAGGCCAGCGTACCCGCCACCGATATCGTTTCGGGCGTTGGAATAGGAGCAGCCGCTTAGCATCGCGGCGGACCACGACGCGATCACCATCGCAATTGGCATGTTGTGCCGAGTTGAAAGGAGAGATTTCGGTGCCGCCAACGTGTAGTTCATAGTGGTGCGATCTCGCGAGGGATTCATGAAGCAGGATTTGAGAGAGTCGAGTCAGCGAACATATTCGCTACTCATGCGGCGTGCTATTCATTGTGGCGTGCATGCTCGGACCTTCCAACATAGAGAATAGCACGCTTACTCCCCGGGTGAATCGTCAACGTTCTTTCTATTGAAGCCTGTTCCTTTCTTGAAGCCGCTTTGTTTCAAGGTTGAAGATCGGCTGAAGACGTTGCCTTGTTTCAAGCCTTTACCTTGTTTCAAAGTGGACGTGCGATTGAGGCCGTTGCCTCGTTTCAAGGGGGTTTTCCGGGAGAGACCTTTGGATTTTTTCTTTGGCCGATCCGCCTTTGCTCGCTGTTTGGAATCACTTAGTGACGCGTCCTCGTCTTCGTGTTTATTTGACTCGTATCGAGGTTCGGGGAGTGAACCAAGCACGGCTTCCACGGCTGTTCGGCTCGCTTCGCCATCAAAGCCTCGGCGGCCCATCGCAGCCAACAAACGCCGCCACCGTGTGGTCGCGTCGGCCTTTGCGGGCAAACGCTTCGCGAGAGTTTCTGCGGCTTGCATCGCGCGGGCCGATTCGCCGGGCAGCTCGGCGATGAGCTTGGCGGCGTGCTTCGCTTGAGCCTTGCTGCGGGTAAGCGCGTCTTTGATCAGGATATCCCCTGCGGGCACTTCGCGCGTCGCCCGACGCACAACCGATCGCGCGTGCCTTTCATCATCAAGAGCGCCGATGGCGCGCATGCGCGCGATTGCATGCTCGATCTCTGAAGGAAGAAAGCTGGTTCGTTCCAGGCGTTCGCGAATATCGGCTTGGCTTCGGTCGCGAAGCGCGAGCAATCTCGCCGCCCTTTGCACGGCTTTGGATTTGCGATCTCGAAGCTGGTCAGGAGAAAAATCGGCTTCGGTGAGCGGTGGGGATGCTGACTCATCGCGATCAGAACGTGATGTGCGTATAGCACGAGTGCGAGATGAGCCACTAGCTCCCTCAGTTCGTCGCGGTTGTCCAAAGCTGCGGGGCGTCCTTGCCATTATTTCTGCCTTCCATTACAAACGCTGTTAACCAGCATGTCTTGGCCACATAAGGCCCAAACCGAAAACGGCCCAAACCTTAATGCTGGGCTACTCCAGCATATCAAGCAGCGCGGCAAGTTCGCTGGATGCCTTCATGTCTTGAACCTTCTTTGCTACCGCTATGCCCGCCTTGACAGTGTTGATCGCGCCGGTGATGTCGTCGGCGTCTTGCTGGACGCGGGCTTTGTGGTAGTAGGCATAGCAATAAGTTGAGTCTGCCGCGATGCACTTGTCGTAAAAATCGATGGACTTTGCCGAGTTGCCTTGCTTAGCGTGCTCCTGGGCCAAGCCATACAACACAAATGCGTCCAGTGGATCAAGCGTGAGGAGTTTTTCAAGTTGTGCGATCCGATCGGTGCCGCCAGGAGATGTAACCATCCCGCATTATTCGCATGATTCTGCGCCAGCGTGTAGCGAATCAAACCAAACCGCTTCTACCCTTGGGCTTCACAGTGGGTCTAATGATCCGATCAACATTGCACGATTTGAGCACTTTCGCAAAGGGTTTTGACCATGTCCAATGGCACTTCGCACGGCGTTCAACAACTCGGCGTCATCGGCGCTGGGCAAATGGGTGGCGGCATCGCCCAGATCGCGGCGGTCGCAGGGATCAACGTGACCATCGTTGATTCGTTTCCTGGCGCGATCGACAAATGCAAAGCCGTCCATATTAAGAGCCTTGCCAAGTTTGTCGAGAAGGCCAAACTCACCAAGGACGCCGCCGACGCGGCCCTGGCGCGTATCGCCTACACGGCCTCGCTCGAAGACCTCGCCAGGTCAGACTGGGTTGTCGAAGCTGTCGTCGAAGACGTGAAGTTGAAGAAAGATATTTTCACAAAGCTCGCGGCGATGTTCCCCAATGACAACGTCGTCCTCGCGACCAACACCAGCAGTATCTCGATCACTGATATCGCTACCGCTGCCGGGAAATCAGCCCATCGCGTGGTTGGGATGCACTTCTTTAATCCCGTGCCATTGATGCAGCTGGTTGAGATCATTCCCGCGTTGCAGACTTCGACCAATGTTGTTGATCGAACTGTGGCGCTCGCGACGGCAATGGGAAAGACGGCACTCAAGGCCAGAGATCGCGCCGGGTTTGTTTCCAATCGCGTGCTGATGCCTATGATCAACGAGGCGTTCTATGCGTGGATGGAAGGGGTCGCCGAGCCCGACGCTATTGATGGCATCATGAAACTTGGGTGCAACTTCCCGATGGGTCCGTTGCGCCTCGCCGACTTTATTGGGCTTGATACCTGCGTGAACATCATGAACGTGCTCGCCGACGGGTTGAACAACGACCGCTACCGCGCGTGCCCGCTCTTGAAAGAACTCGTGACAGCGGGCCGCTTGGGCGATAAATCTGGGCGAGGTGTCTTCGAGTACGCCGCGAAGTAAGCGCAAGTTACTCGGCGATCATTCGTGGATACTACCCCTTCACCCTCCCGCGCTGCCTTCGCCGCCGGGGAGCGTCATCGACCAAGGGTCGAGATATTCATCAAGCGCTTCGCCCGTGACGATGGTTCCATTTTTGTCGGCTTGTCCCACCACTCGTTTCTCGGCGAGCGCCCGCACGGTCGTGCCTTCTTTGAACGCATCCTTGGCAAGTTGTGCCGACGCGTCATACCCAATCACAGGCACGAGCGTCGTGCACATTGCGAGCGAACCTTCGATCAGACTTGCGCAGCGTTTCTCGTCCGCCGCGAGATCGTTGAGAAGGTTGTCGTGAAACACAACGCACGCTCGCGCGAGCAACTGGATCGAGTCGATCACATTCGCCGCCATCATCGGCATCGCAACGTTGAGATCAAGCAGCGAACCGATCCCGCCTAGTCCGCCCAACGTCACCGCGTGGTCGTTGCCAATGACCTGGCAGCACACCATGATCACGCACTCGCACATTACCGGGTTGACCTTGCCGGGCATGATCGACGAGCCTGGCTGCACCGCAGGCAATACTAGTTCGCCGATGCCACATCGCGGCCCTGAGCCCAGCCAACGAATATCGTTAGCGATCTTGCTCAGCGACACGGCGATCGTGCGAAGGTGCGCGGAACACTCGACATAGCCGTCCTTTGCGTGTTGGGCCTCGAAGTGGTTTTCGGCTTCGCGGAAGTGGATGCCGGTGGTCTGCGTGAGTTGTGCCGCGACCATGCTGCCGAAATCTTCGTGGCAGTTGATCCCGGTGCCGACAGCTGTCCCACCGATAGCGAGTTCGCTGAGTGCGTGCAGAGCGCGATGCAAGCGTTCCTCGGCGTGCCGCATCTGCGAGGCATAACCGGAAAACTCCTGCCCCAGTCGAATCGGCGTCGCGTCTTGAAGATGCGTGCGACCGATCTTGACAATCGTGTCCCACTGCTTGGCCTTGGCTTCAAGCCCTTGTGCAAGCATTTGCACCGCAGGGAGCAACTGCTCACTGATCTTGATCGCCGCAGCGAGGTGCATTGCGGTAGGGAATGTGTCGTTACTCGACTGGCTCATGTTAACGTGGTCGTTGGGATGCACGCCACCTTGGGCGAGATAGTCAGCGTTTTTGGACGAACCGATGGGCATCTTTCGCTTGACGCAGACGAGGTTGGCGATGACCTCGTTGACGTTCATGTTGGTGCTGGTGCCCGAGCCGGTCTGGTAGATATCAACGGGAAAGTGCGTCGCGATACCACCTTGGGAAGCAAGGCCGCCAGTGATCTCGCCACAGGCTTCGAGGATCGCCTGTGTGCGGCTGTCATCAAGTTGTTCAAGTCGGTTGTTCACGATCGCACAGGAGCCTTTGAGTAGCGCGTACGCCTTGATGACGGCTTCGGGCACAGGACGGCCTGAAACCGGAAAGTTGAGCACCGCTCGCTGCGTCGATGCGCCGTATAGAACGTTCGAGGGCACTGTCATCTCGCCCATCGTGTCACGCTCTGTGCGCGTAGCTGTTAAAGCTGTCGCCGAAGATGCAGCGTCTGATGCAATAGATGCAGTAGATAGCGAAGCATTTAATGCTTGGGCATCACCTTGCGCCTTGGTCGAGGCTGATGCGTTTGTGTTGGCAAGAGGCTTGCCAAGGTTCATCAAGGGAACTTGCTTGGTGTTGGAAATTTGCTTGATCTTGGAAACTTGCTTGGTCACAGCAACCGACTTGGGCCTTGTTAAGGCAGCCGTGCGAGCCCTAGGCAAAGCTGCGGCCGCCTTGGGCGACTTCGCCAAAGTAGACTTTGGCATACTGGACTTTGGCATACTGGACTTTGCCAAACTAGACTTCGCCAAGGTCGAAGATTTCTTCTTGCCAGCGCCGCTGATGGATGATCGTGCAGACTTTGCCATAGAGCCCAGTGTACGGCGATCATGCCCAGTTGTACCAATCCAGTCACCAAATGCCTGCAAGCACGTAGCCAAGCCACAACACCTTCCAAATTTGGCATGTACTTGATTGGAACCAAATTCAAACTCACGGGTACCACCTTCTACCGAACAGATCGCACCACCCCCAGCACGCCCTCCAGCACCACCCCTAGCTACAACCAAGCGAATAAAGCTGGGCATAATCAAGCATATTGGCTCGCTCGCCGGAATAAAATCGTGACCTATTCTTTTTTTATGTAGAGCGTAACACGAATGCGAGACTTTTTATCGTCCAAATTCCAAGCAACCGCGACACGTACGAGTACCAAATCTCCCACATATGGCATCGAACCTTGACGCCACGAATTGCACGGAGCCATCTCAGCCATGTCAAACCAAATCAATACATCTATGAAGTTTGGCCATGCTAATCACTGTCGTACGCAAAGTTCTGTTCATCAACCTAATAACCATCCTGATTATAATCTTAATCACCGACATAACCAAAGCCTCACGAGCGCGTTGTCGCTCCTGATTCTGGCGGGTACATCTTTGTGCCTGCCCGCGTTTGCTTCAACGCCGACAACTCCTGCTGCATCGATTTCTGAGCGTGAAGTTTCACAATCTCAGCCCCAGACTCCTCCCACCCGCCGCCCACCCCGTGGCACTCCACCGCCGCCCCCGGTAACGCAGCCAACTCCAGCGCCAACCACGCCCGACCCCAGCGCCCCCTCGCCAGATCCCAACGCGCCCAAAGATCCTAATGCGCCAGCAACCCCGGCCAATCCAGCCGCCCCTATCACTCCGTCTCCAGCCTCTCCAATCATGCCCGCCCCGGCAACGACTCCAAACCCAAATGACACGTCTCTCGCGCCCGACCCCAAGGCTCCAAAGCTCGGCGAAAAGATCCTCACTCGTTCGCAGCAGCGCGATTGGATTTTGACAGCGCGAATTACCGTGCATAGCGATAATGCACGCCAAAAAGAACGCACACGTGATCCGCGTACCGGCAAAACCGCAGAACTTCCAAAGATCACTCCCTTTAACTTTGAAACCCTTAGCATGGTCTTCCCCATGGTTCTCTCAACTGCGGGAAGTAACCTGATAATCAGCGATTACAAAGGCGTCCTCAAGCTCGAGGACCGCGAAGTGGATACTTCCGTCACTGTTCTGAAGGGGTACGCAGGCGGCTTGCAATTGGGTCGTTGGGACGCCGTTGAACGCCCCGCGCAGACGCAGGCCCGTCAAGTATCACTCGAAATCGAGATTCCGACAACGTGCTATCGACTCACGTTCAACGAAGCCGAGGCAAACAAGGTTCCCTGGCCAACCAAGTCCTGGCCAGAAGCCGCCAACTCCACGTTTGCATCTCAGCTATGGCTTGATTCAGGCGTCAACGACCAAGGTAAGACAATCGCTTACGATCCTTCGTCCATCGATGCCGCGATCGAGAAATACCTGCGCGAAGCAGGAGTTGATTCGGCGAAATCGATCAGTCCCACAAGGCTTGCCAAGCTCTTGACGCAAAAGGTGTGGCGCGATGTTCAACCTAGCGGCAACGGCTTGACGTTCCGCTCCGGCACCGGCCAACTCGCGGGCATTAAGGTTCAGTCGCCATTCATCACACTAGAAACAGGTCGAGGCAGCGAACACGACATCCCCGCGCTGCTATGCACTTTACTTCGTCGGGCAGGCTTACCTGCGCGCGTCGTGATCGGCTATGACTCCAGCAAGTCAGACGATGGCTTCCTGAAAGAAGGGTCGCGCGAACGCAGGCTTCGCTCGTGGGTTGAGTTCTATCTCTTCGATGAAGCCGCTAATACATTCAACTGGATCCCTATCGACATCGTCGCGCTCCGCAAGTCTTCGAGCCGCGAACAAGTGCTCGACCGTAATTGGCGCTACTTCGGTGGCGGGCCGGACTTTGATTCCATCATCCCGATCGCGACCAATTTCCATCCGCCCACCGATGTTGTCGCTTATGGCTCGCCTGGTATGTGGGGCTGGTTCGTAACGCCCATCGCGCCAGCCAACGCTGAACAAACCCTCGAGTTCAGGGCTACTCGTAAACCCGTCCGTGGTGGCGATAAAAAACCAACCACGCAACGCTAATGCACCCAGCGAAACGTTCATACACACACCTGCGCATCATCTGAAATCGGCTTCTCTCTGAACACAGCGAGCCATTCATTTCGGTGCGCTGTTATCTCATGCTATTTCAACTCAAATCGAACTTCTGCCGCCTCACCTTTCTTGGCCTCTTCAGTTGCTTCAACCACAGTGATTCGGCTCGCTTCAACGCCGCCTTCGTTCGTCAACACGTTTCTGGCCGCCTGCGCACGTGCGCTCGCGAGCGCGAGATAGACGTCGGGTTGTATGTCAGTTTGTTCAATCATAAACTTCTCGCGTTGTTCGGCGGTGAACGCCGCTCGTTGCTTCTCGGGAATCTCTCGCGCCGACGCGAGGAAAGCAGATTCAACCTGCCTTTCATAGATTTCCTGAGTTAAGCTCAGCACGCGTGGGTCGCGGTTCTTCGCCGCGTCGAGCATTCGCGCGCGAAGTGCTTTGCGCTTGAGAACAAGTTCATCCGCCTCTGTACTTGGCACAGCAAGCATCTCCAGTTTAAGCCCCGGCCTCGCTTTCATTGCCTGCGCAAGCACGTCGAGCCGTACCAAACTCGCCGCATCCAATTGATCGGTACCAGGGTTGAACGCCGCTCGTGAAAGGTCGTCGCCTTCGAGCGCGCCAAACGCCGCTCCAATAATCTGAAACGGCGCCGTCGCGGCCTTTACAAACATATTCGTGATCGCACGCCACGCCAGCCCGGTCACGGAAAAATCCGGATCGTCGATCCTGCCTTCGATCCCAATGTTGGCGTCGATCTGTTCATTCAAATCGCGCAGCAACGCTAATCCAAGCTCAATGGGAACGTCCAGTGCCTCATCACTCGGCACGCTCTTGCCCACATAAAACGCATCAAGATTTATCTTGAGCGAACCCTTCAACGCGCCCTCCTTCAGCGTCACAGGCAGGTTCAACGTTGTCCGACCACGATCAATCGTGTACCCAATGAATCTGCCCGAAGCTGAATCGAAGTCACGCAAAGGCATCGAAGCAACGACTATGTTCAAGTCCCCATTGGGCACCGCGCGAAACGCGTCCACCGTGCCACGAACAGTCAAGCGGCCCGTGTCCTGCAGCATCGCATTTAAATCAACCGTCGTATGCGCACCTTCACGCGTTGCAAAGTTGTTCACGTTCATATCGATACGCCCGAGCGACACAATCATCGCCGGTTCCGTAGTGGTATCACGCACCGCTACCGAGCCATTCTGTATCGCAATTGCGCCAACTTCAATCCCAAACCCAGGCACGGGCAATCCGTAATACGCCGATGATGCTCCGTCCGCCGCGACGATTTCCTTCTGCTTTGCTCCATCAACAGGAACGGGCGGGAGCAAAGCCATCACCAGCGAAGCACTCGGCGAATCTACAGCGATCGACGTCACCTTCGCATTGAGCCTCGCCAAATCCACGACCAAGCCAGCAAAATCAACATTCACAGCCGACGCGCGAGTCTCAAAGACCTTTGGTACATTCGCCTCAATCCTCGTCACGCTGCCGCCCAGGTCGCTCACCAAGCCAATTGATAAAGTATCAGTTAAACCCGCCG
>JBBRGG010000028.1:0-20271 GCA_038240875.1 Phycisphaerales bacterium
TTTCGCCCGTTGCGCCGATACACGGTCAATCGTGCTCGCCCGGTGTTTGCATAGACAAGCGAAACGCAAAGCTGCCATTCGCGTTCGAGGCGTTCGCGCTGCATGGGCGTGACGACTTCGTCAAGCATGCGCTCGATCTCGTCGGAGGTGAGCGCGTCGCCACGCGCGGGCACGATGTCGCCATGGATGCGGAACATAGGTGGCGTACCCGCAAGAACATGGATATCGCTGGCGTCGTGCTTGCGAGCCGAGAAGAGCAAGTCGCGGATGTTCATCGTGTATTCCTGTTCATCGGGCGGGCCAGTTCATTGAGCGGGCCAGTTCATTGAGCAAATTGCTTTCAACGAGTAATCCAGCCTTTGAGTCTGCGGAGTATTCGGCTAGCGCGTCGCGCATTTGTGAGCTCGCAGTGGAATCGCTTCGCGGCTTCGTGCTGGGGATTGAGTTCGAGCGCACGACGGCAGCACTCTTCCGCCTTGGGACCGTTGACTAATGCGCTGTGTGCACGCGCGAGGGTGATCCATGCAAATGGATGCGTCGGCGCTAGTCCTTGCGCGAGCATCGCAAACTCAAGCGCGGGCCCGGGCTTGTGTGCGTGGAGGCAGACACGGGCGATTTGCACGCGATCAAACCAATCAGAGCCGGGCTCGATCAATGCCCGCTCGAAGCAATCGCGCGCGCGTTTGTCCGCGGTTGCGAGCATTATTTCGCCACGCGAAATCCACCGCATGGATGAAGACCCTATTGCATGAATGGAAGCATCGGAACACGCTGCTGCACCTTGCGCATCACCGATGCGATGGCAGGCGCGAGACTTTCCCGCGAGCAATTCGCCATTGTTCTTGAAGAGTTCGAGTGCTTTGTCTGACCACAGCCTTGCCTCTGCGTTTTCATCAAGCTCCACCAGCACGTGTACCTGACCAACCCATGCGGCGATGCGTGCGCGATCTTCGCGAAGCGCGCGGGTGTAGGCTTCGAGCGCACGCTCAAAGTCACCGTTGCAGCGCGCGGCATGTGCGGACGCAATAAAGTGATCGGCGGTACGAATCGGCGTACCCGCCTCAAGCTTTCCAGCACGAATCGACTCGTCGGTGATCTCTTGCACTTCCTTGGTCGGTGTGAGTTCAAGCCTTGAAAAGCGACCTTCGTTCATGGCGTGGGCACTCCATTTACCGGTACTGTTTCTGGAGCGGTGGGTGTTGCTGATTGTGCATCTGGTGACGCAGTGGCTTCGGATTGCTCTATGTTCACAGGTCCAAAGCGGTGGAACGGTCGGATACGCCAGAGCACCTTACCGACGATGTCGTCGTACTTCACCTTGCCATAGCTATTCACGACGACGTTCGAGAAACTGAGATTTCCATTGAACGTGTGAAAGGCCGAAGGAACAATGAAATACTCATCGGGGCCGAGCGTGATGGACATATTTGGAAGAGGAACCCAATTCAGCGAACGCTTGTTTTCTGGGATGAGATCGCCGTTGACGTACATATCGCGTTGCATCTTGATCTCGAAGGTATCGCCTGGCACTGCGACGATCCGATCGGCGACAAATCCCGCAAGGCCATAGTTGTACCCAATAGTGAGTTGCGGGACTCGATATTGCACGAGGTCGCCGCGTAGGTATCGTGCGGGACGTGTCCATGGGCCTTGCGTGAGCAGCACATCGCCCGTGCGAATTGCTGGCGAAGGGCGAACGTTGTACGCAAAGAATGGCGGAATCACCCGATTCAGCACCATACCCGCAGGAATATAGAGCAAAGCGTTAACGAGGATGTTGATGCCAATTCCAACGCCGATGCGTTGCCGAAACGTGGCGCTGCGAAGTTGGCGTGAGAGGATGAGCGTTATCACAAAGACGTGCCAGCCAGCGACGAAGAAGTAGGCTGGCCAGCCACCGTTGCCACCGCGAAGATAAAGTGCGAAGGCGAGAAGCACGATCCAAATCAGCGTTGCGGACCAGCCGAAGACCGGATAGCCGATGTATCGATGGCCCCAGCCTGGAACCGTGACTGAACGTACCAAGGCCCTGGTATTCATCCCCGAAAGAAACGTGGCCCGGCTTGTCGCGTGCACTTTGCGAGACGCGTTTGCCCATCGCACTCGATACAGATAGAAAGACTCCCGAATCGACGCAGGAATGAACGTGTCCTTGGCTCGTGGTGGCACGATCTCGACGCCTGCGAAGTCAAGGCGGCTCTGGCAGCGCACACAGCCACGCATACCTGGGATGTTATTGAACGTGCAGTTGGGACATTCCATGTGTGTGGCGTCCGAAAGATGCTTCACAAGTATGCGAGTTCGTAAGTAGTTGCAGGGTCGCATAGATGCTGGAGAGCCGCGCAGTCGCTGCTGGGTCGTGCAGCTACGCGAGCTATGTGTCTTCCAACCAGCATCAGAATCGCTACCAAGGACGATCGATGGTTCGAATGTGTGAATGGGTTTCTCGTGTCGTTGTTGGCGTGATGCGAACATTGGTGCCCGGGACGCGATACTCGCTGGTATATTCGCGTGAGCTTTCGTGGCCGACGATCATGGCGATCATGTCGGAGAGTTTGACGCATTCTTCGCTCGTGACGCCAGTGATGGCAACGGTCATCTTGCCTTTTGCATCGATTCGAATGTCAAATTGAGGACCTTGGGAAGCCATATGTGCTCCGGAATAGAGTGTGCTTCAGAAAGCGACTACTAACTCGATGTATGCACTTAAGACCCCATACGAACCCGCACCTGAATCGAGTTGTCGCGCTCCACCGATTCTTCAACGATCGTGTAATTGCGGTTCTTGAGCTCTTCCATGAGTCGGTGATAGGCGAATTGCTGAACGATTCGGCCTGCGACTTGGTCGCCGAGTTTCGCGAGTTCGGATTTGCTAAGGGTTTCGCCGGTAACACACACGCGAATGCTCCCTTCAGCCTCACGGCTGATTTCGATGAGCGTGTCCCCCTGCACCATGCTGATCTTCTCGTTGATCCCGAGCTCTTCCGCCAGCACGTCGCTGTTGGGTACCTCAGTGATCACCTTCTTTCGCTCGCGTGTAGTGTCAAAGCCATGTAGCTCTTCGGGAAGCACGATAGACATTCCCATCGACACCGCGACGCTTGCGACGGCGGCGGCGACCGCTGGCCAGGCACCGACAATGACCGGAGTAAGTACGCAGACGCTGCTCATATGTGTGTGCTCCTATGTGCGTTAATTTCGTCACTTAACTCATACAAATGATTGATAATCGTTCGTGAATTACATCTCGATACGACGAGTAGGCGACTGTGCCGTTGCAGGCGTGGGCGTCGCAGGCGAAGCAGCAAACCGAGCGCGGCCCGTCGCCCATGAACGCATGTTCGCGAGCGATTCGTGCATCGTGCGCGACAAGGGCACAGTTTCGGCAACACTTTGCGCTATGTCCACCGTCGTCAGGTCTCGCCCCAACGCAAACGCGTCGTACAGCGCGCTGATCACCGCTTGCTCGATCTCCGCGCCTGAAAATCCTTCCGCCATCATGGCTAATTGCTCGCAATCAATCTCGCTCGAGGCTCGCCGACGTTTATCAATGTGGATCTCAAAGATGCGTGCCCGCTCCGCCGGTGTCGGCAGATCAACGTAAAAGATCTCGTCCAGTCGCCCCTTTCGGAGCAGTTCCGGCGGCAGATGGCTGATGGTGTTGGCGGTGGCGAGCACGAATACCGGCTTGGTTTTTTCAGAGAGCCACGTCAATAGTGTGCTCATGACGCGCGAGCTTGTGCCGCCGTCGTTGTTCGCCGAACCAACTCCCGACGCAAAGGATTTGTCGATCTCGTCTATCCAGAGCACCGCCGGGGCGATGCTTTCGGCAACCGCGATGGCTCGACGGACGTTTTCTTCAGATGAGCCAACCAAGCTCGAGAACATTCGTCCTACATCAAACCGCAGCAAAGGCATGTTCCAAGCGCGCGAGATCGCCTTGGCGCAAAGGCTCTTGCCACATCCTTGCACACCGATGAGCAGGACGCCCTTTGGCGCGGGCAAGCCAAAGGCACGAGCTTCTTCTGTGAACGCAGTGGCACGACGCGTGAGCCACTCTTTGAGTTGGTCCATGCCGCCGACCGTGTCGAGCGTGTCGCTGGTATCGAAATATTCGAGAAGGCCAGATTTGCGAACAATCTGCTGCTTTTCAGAGAAAACCACCGACACATCGTTTGCGGTGAGCCTTCCATCCGCGACAATAGTCTTTGCAAAGACATTCTCGGCTTCTTGCAGCGTCAACCCACCCGCGGCACGAACGAGCGCCTCGCGGCCACGCGTATCAAGATCAACCGAGATCGACGTATGCCCCTTGACATCGTGAACAATCCGGTCGAGCAAGCCGCCGATCTCCTCGGGACCGGGAAGGTCAAAGTCGACCACCGTGACATCTTTTTCAAGGTCGGGCGAAATGTCGACACGGGGCGAACAGATCACCAGTGTTTTATAACTGTCGGTGAGCGCTCGTGAAACCTCGCGCAAACGGCGTATACAGATGCTGTTGCCAGGGCAGCGCGTATGCAAGAACGAATGCAGGTCGTAAAAGAGATAGATCGCAGGCTCTTTGTGGTCGAGTACTTGCGACAAAGCTTCGACCGGGTCTTGCGTTTTGCTTCGTGCACCGCTGAACGCCGCGTTTGGAGATGAGCCTTCTCGCAAACCGCCGGTAACAGACCAGATATGGAACTGCTTGCCCCTGCGTGCCGCGATGGCACGGAAGTGCTCTTCCACACGAGCCTCTTCCCACGAGACCACGTACAGCACGGGGTACCGAGCGCGCACGAGCAATTCGCATTCGTCCTGCTTTACGCGCGCGCGAACTACATTTGTATCACTCACGGTGGCAGGCGAAGCATGGGCGACATTCGGCGTAGATGTGACGGGCCTGCCTGAAACAGTCTGCAAGAGCGATGAAGTAGGCGAACCCATGGGTACGGGTACGCGCAATTGAACAGTCGCCGCAGATCGCGGAAGCGTTTGTTGCTCGTTTGGCCGCGCAGCATGCACACGCGTGCCTTGTGATGCGATCTCTTCTGTTACTTGCATGGGCTTGGCTTCGTTGTTCATTGCGTGATGCTCCTGTATGCAGCCGCAGCTTGCACACGTAATGCCAACTGGGCATCATTTGGCGCAATAGCCTGCGCTACGAGCAACATGTCGATTGGAATGTCGTGGAAGTAGACCCGACCATCGGCCGCGATGCGTATGACGACCGTCAACTCGCGCCCAAGATCGTCCTGCGGCACTCTAGCGATGGACGTTGATTTTAATTGGGAACACATATCTTGTTTCATCGTTCACCTCGTGCAGGTTTAACACGCTGAGGTCCGCCTTGGACTGTGACTGGTACGTAGCTTGATTCGGTCGGCGCATGAGCCGCAAGGATTTCTTTGGCGGCAAGAAGCCGATGAAGCTCGCCCACTCCCTTCGCGTTGGTTCGCGCGGCGCGATACGCGGGCACATAACTGTCCATCAAATGAAGTTCAACTTCTGGCAGATTTTCAGCCATCCACGCGCGAACTGGCTTCGTGCAACAATCAACATGCCCAGGCATAACCAAGTGCCGAACCAGCAACCGCGCGCCCGTACGTTGGCACTGCGCCCATGCGTGCGACAGGTTGCGTGTGACTACCGAAACATACTGCGTGATGTGCCCGCCCGCGATGCCTTTCGCACACGCATCGCTTCCAAACTTGAAATCCGCGAGGTAGTATTTGGCCACACCTTCGAGGTCGTCGATCACCTGAGGCGTCATGTAGAAGTTGGAATTGAGCAAGATCGGCAGAGCCTGAATACGCACATCCTTGTACAATTCCGAGTGCGTCGCCGCAATCTCTAGAATTGTGTGCAGGTGTAGCGAAGGCTCGCCACCAAGCAGATTGATGGTCTTTACGCCACGATCAACCAACTCTTGAAGTTCCCGCGCGAGCGCTTGCACGTCGGCTCGCGGGCCACGTGAAGGATCAAAGCAGTTGGGTGCCTGAACACAGAACGCGCAGCGGAAGTTGCACCCCGCGAAATACAACATGTAACTGGGCAGAAATTCGGCTTCTTCCGCGAAACTTATATGGCGTTTGAAGACGTGCGTTTCAGCACCCAGGCCACAGGGTGCGGGAGCGTCAGCCAAACGATCCACATTGCACATACGTTCACATAGCCTGCATGAAGAGAGCGATTCACGAACGCGTCTCGCTCGCGAGCGAAGCGTGTGGAGGTCCGCCGCGACGAACTTGTGCAGTCCAGAGACTGATTTAGCAGTTGAGTGAGCAATCACAAGAAATTACCTCGGCGTACGCACGACGCTATCCGCGAGCAAATTACCCGCGCAACTACACACCACGTGCAACAAGCACGAAACTTCATGAACACTTGCTATCTCGGTTGCTCGACCTTGCGAATGAGTTGCGCAAGTTAACCTAGCGAATGACGGAAATACGGAACAATCGAAACAGAGAGAACACAAATAATCCGTGATGAACAGATCACTGAAGACAACGAAACAAGCGACCTACGTCCGCCTTGGCTCGGTCAGAATTGACGTAAGCGGTCGCTACTCTGCATGAAGATTGCTAACCAAACTGAAATTGCCCACGCTTCGCGATGTTGCAAACAACGAAAGAAGCAAGTTTTGAAGAAGCAATACGTGATATCGAGGTGTACCGAACCCAATCTGCATGGTTGCATCGGACTTTCTACAATTTTGCAGTTCACAGCAACGCAACTGGTTCGTTGAGGCGGTCTTTGCAGGCACCTTCACACCACAACAACTTTGCTTCGGATAACCTTGCCCACACCACGCACCTCGCGTGCATTGATCGCGTCGCCCACATAATCGGGCATTGCGCAAAAATCCGGCTTCAAAGCTCCTCTCTCAATCTCGGCGCGCTTCGGTGCGATATCCTTATGAGTAGGCCTCGCGTATCGATACCCTTACCCATCAACCAAGGATGAAGCCTTGGTTGGCATTTGAGCGGTTTCGTGCCACTCTACCTCGGGAGAAGCAATGACCACGCTTGCCAGCAGCCCAACGACATCGTCGCAGTCCAATAACGATCCGTTGCAACTCATCGACGTAGATCACGTTCAGTTCTATGTCGGCAACGCCAAGCAAGCCGCTTTTTTCTACGCCAACTGCTTTGGCTTCCAGATCCAGGAAGTATCTGATCTCTCCACCGGCTCGCGCGACGCCGCCCACTATCTGCTCACGCAAGGCAACATCCGCATCATCCTGACCACCGGCCTTTCCGCCGAGCATCCTGCCGCGATGGAATGTGCCCTCTATGGCGACGGCGTAAAGGACGTTGCCTTCACCGTCTTTGACGCCGAAGTAGCCTGGGAACGCGCGGTCAAGAACGGCGCGACCCCCGCGTACGAGCCCCGCACTTACAAAGACGAACACGGCACAGTCACCATGGGCGGGATCCGCACCTATGGCCGCGCCTGCCACAGCTTTGTCTCGCGCACCGGCGAGTATGAGCTCGCCAAGATCAAGCAAGGTGGCCTCTTCAAGCCACGCTTCAAGAAGGTCAACGGGCTGAGCGTCAACGACTTTAACGCGAAGAATTCTTGCGGCCTTAAGTATGTCGACCATCTCGTGGGTAACGTCGAGCTTGGCAAAATGAACTACTGGGTCAAGTGGTACGAAGACGTCCTCGAGTTCAAGCTCTTCAAGCACTTCGACGACAACGACATCTCTACCGAATACTCCGCGCTCATGAGCAAGGTGATGGCTAGTGGGAACCACCTCATCAAAATGCCCATCAATGAGCCCGCCGCTGGAAAGAAAAAAAGCCAGATCGAAGAGTACCTCGATTGGCACCATCACACCCCAGGCGTGCAACACCTCGCGCTGCGTACCGATGACGAGCTCTATTCAATTGCCGCCCTGCGTGGTCGCGGCGTGGACTTCTTGACGATGCCCGATGCGTATTACGACATGGTTTGGGACCGCGTGAACAAAATGCTCAAAAGCCATGGCCATGAAGCGGTCCGTGAAGATCACGATGCGGTGAAGAAGCTTGGCGTGCTTGTCGATGCCGACGAAGATGGCTACCTCTTGCAGCTTTTCACTAAGCCGCTGCAGGATCGCCCGACCCTCTTCTTCGAGATCATCTGTCGCCGCGGCAGCCAGAGCTTCGGCAAGGGCAACTTCAAGGCTCTCTTTGAAGCACTGGAACTCGAGCAGGATCGCCGCGGGAATCTCTAAATGTTCACTGCATTATTCCACAGCTGGCGGATAAAGCCCCAAGCGTTCAAGCTGTCACACAGCCACGCTTCCTCGCGGCGCTCGTGCACACAATATACGCTTTCTTCGTTCGATATCTCGTAGAATTAATGGATTTCGAGTGGCATACAAAGGCTCAAGATCGACATCTCTCCCATAGAGTTGCGTCAATTCGGCAACCATCTCATCGAGATCATCCAAGTCACACGTCGTGTGTATTGCTAATCGAGCCAGCACAGCAAGGTCGTTCATCGACATACAACTTACTTTGCACGAGCGAGCAGAATATTGACAACTCAACGGTGGCAAGCCGAGCACAGAAGCTCGCGACCTGGGCGATGTCAATACCAGACGCGTCACAGCGAAACCCCAGTGGCTCAGGATGTCCGCCAATTTCTGCTGGCATGACCATACTATTTCTACGAATCTTCCCAAACGTGAACTATCCTCAACCCCTGCTACTCACGTGAAACTCATTGTCTATTTTCGCGAATCAGTCGTAGCCGTTCGCGTAACTCCACGTCAATCCTCAAGCCTAAGTCATTCCTCAAACACCATGACCAACTTCCCAACATCCTCCCAACCAAATTCCCCATCTGCCTCACCCACTCCTGCCGAGAACACGGGCGGCCTGCCTCTTTCCGACCGTCGCGGCGTAGTCACCATCTGCCTTCTCGCGGCGTTCGCCGACGGCGGCAAGAGCGACTCCGAGCGCGCTCGCCTCAAAGACGTCTTTGACTCAATCGGTGCCGAAAACGCGCAGTTCGCCGGTCAAATGCCCGCAATCTACCAGCGAGTGCTCATGCGGCAAGTTACCGTCGCCGACGCCGCCAAAGACCTCACAACCCCAGAAGCTCGCACTCTCGCGTACGAAATGGCGGTCTGCGTCTGCGAAGCCGACGACGCGCTCTCAACGAGCGAGAAAGCCTTCCTCGCCACTCTTTCAAGCACGCTGGGCACGACCGCCCAAGTCGCGCAGAATGCCCACACCATCGGCGACGAACTCCTGCAACTCGATCTTGGCCCTGCAGGAAATACCGGTAACGCCGCACCTCTTGCAGCCGCTGGAGCAATCGCTGGCACGGCAATGGTTGCCGCTGCAGCGCCTTCGCCGACTTCTCTCGCTCCCCAAACCGACTCTCCCCAAGCCGCTACTCCCCAAGTTGACCCGCTCATCTTGAAGTCGGCAATCGCCGCCGCCGCAATCGAACTCTTGCCCCAAGGCCTTGCTTCCGCCGCCATCATCCCGCTCCAGATGAACATGGTTTATCGCGTCGGCAAAGCTCATGGCATCTCTCTGGACCGCGGCCACATCAAGGATCTTCTCGCCACCGTCGGCGTCGGCATCACTTCCCAAATCGTCGAGGGATACGCCCGTAAAGCACTCGGCGGGCTTTTGGGCTCGGTCACCAACTCTCTCGGCTTGGGCCGCAGCGTCGGCAACATCGCCAGCCGCGCCGTCAACCATGGCACCGGCCCACTCATAACTTTCTGCACTACATACGCTTTAGGCCAGGTCGCCAAGCAGTATTACGCGGGTGGCCGCAGCTTCGCAGCAATCGACTTGAAAGCACTTTTCACTCGCGAATCCGAGCGGGCCAAAACCCTTTATGCAGAGCATAAACCAGCTATCGAACGCCAAACCGGCACCCTGAACGCCTCTTCGATCCGCTCGCTCCTCACCGGCACACTTTAATCAACGCGTTTACTAGTCGCATCACAAGCCCAACCATCAGCCCGCGCCGCAAGCGAACTACTATCACACATGCTTGATATCGCTTTGATCGCTGGCAGGGGTTTCGACCTCTTGATGGTCATCCTTGGCTTTGGCTCAATTATCTTTGTCCATGAGCTTGGCCACTTCCTTGCCGCTCGGTGGGCGGGGATCCGCGTGCTCGCCTTTGCCATCGGCTTTGGGCCTTCAATCCTTACCTATCGCAAAGGCCTGGGCATTCGTAGAGGCAGCTCTGAAGCCGAATACATTGCGTGGCTTCGCGCCAACAAACGCGATGGTGTGAATGCGTCGGGCTCGGTCTCACCCGCTATCAGCCCAACCGAATACCGCCTCAATGCGCTTCCGCTCGGCGGCTACGTCAAGATGCTCGGCCAGGAAGACCTCGACCCTACCGCAACCAGTCAAGCTCCCGATAGCTACCAAAATTGCCCCGTAGGTAAACGCATGGTCGTCATTTCGGCAGGCGTTGTCATGAACGTCATCACCGCCATCTTCCTCTTTATCATCGTCTTCATGGTCGGCCTGAAAACCGAGCCGCCCGTCATCGGCGATGTCATCCCAGGCAAGCCCGCAGCTCGCGCTATGCCCATTGCCAACGCCAACACACCACAATCAACTCCAACCACCATCACCCCTCACGGCCTCTTGCCCGGCGACCGCATCCTCACCATCAACAACAAGCCCGCCGCCTCCTTCAACGACCTCATTCTCGCCACAGGCATGTCTGGCCCTAAGGAAACCATCGAGCTCAAGGTTCTTCGCACACCGATAGTTTCTACGCCTTCCGATCTGAATTCGCAACCCCAAGAGCTTCGCTTCTCTCTCACGCCCGAAACCTCTCGCATTAGCGGCTTGCGCGAGATCGGCGTAAGCCCCGCTCGCAGCTCAACTGTCTTCCCCGTGCGTTCCAAAAGCGAGCGAGCGCTCTTCGATCAAGCCATCGCCAGACTCGGCCTCAACGGGCTCGAACCTGGTTCAACCCTCGTCCGTGTCGGCACCAACACCAACCCAGTGAGTAGCGCGAGCATCCGCGAAGCCGCCGCCGCATCAAAAGGCTCATCCATCGAGCTCGAATTCAAGCTCCCCTCCGGCTCATCCAAGGTCTTCTCAATTGCGACCAAGCCGCAGTACTTTGAAGACCTCATCTCAATCACGCCGGGCGAGCCCACCTCAATCGAGCACATGCTCGGGCTCGCATCGGTCATGAACGTTGCCAGCTCCGATGAAGAAACTCGCGGCTACAAACTCGGCCTACGCGAAGGCGATATCTTCGCACGTGTCGGCGCCATCGAGTTCCCTCGCCTCGACCAAGGCATGCGCGAGATTCGCGCCAACAAGAACAAGTCCATCCGCATCATTGTGCTTCGCAAAGCCGCCGACGGCTCCGAATCACGCGTCGATCTGGGCGACATCAAAGTCACCGGCGAAGGTACAATCGGCTTTAGCCCGAGCAGCGCCGCCGAAACCTCCACGATCCTCGCTCGCCCCTACGACGCACTCACCACAATCAAAGATGTCCGCTATGTCCCTAGCGCTGCGGCTCTCTCGATCACCCCTGGCTCACACATCGTTTCGGTCGCGGGCAACAACGTAAAAACCTTTGAAGAAGCCGCCGAACGATTCCACACAGAAGCGCTCAAATCTGCGGCCTCTCTCGCTGCTCCCATCGCAATTGTCATCATCGATCCCTCTGGCGCATCGATCAACCTCACGATCACGCCAACCGCCGACGAGTCAGCCCGCCTCCGCTCGCTCGTTTGGCAAAGCCCCATCGGTTCCGGCCTCTTCGAGCCCGAACAGTTCCTCCTCAAAGGCGATGGGCCCCTCGACGCGATCTCGATGGGCGCGGGCGAAACCCGCCGCGTGATGCTGATGACCTACATGACCTTCGTCCGCCTCTTCCAAGGCACGGTCAAAATCGAGCACCTTCGCGGCCCCGTCGGCATCGCCCACACCGGCACCATCCTCGCCGAACGCGGCTTCATCTGGCTCCTCTTTTACCTCGCGCTCATCTCCATCAACCTCGCCGTCATCAACTTCCTCCCCATGCCCATCGTCGATGGCGGGCAATTCATCTTCCTCGTGTTCGAATGGCTCCGGGGCAAACCTATCCCAGTTCAGATCCAAAACTTCGTCACCATCGCAGGCCTTATCTGCATCGGGTGCATATTCCTGCTCGTCACCTACAACGACATCAAGAACTTGTTTGGTCTCTAGACCAGTTCGGCATCTAATCCAGTTCGGCATCTAACACAGTTCGTTCTCTAATACAGTTTTCCTTCTTAACCAGTTTGACTTCTCTTTCCAGTTCTGCTTTCTTCGAGATTGCATGCAAGGCTTGATCCTTCTCCTATCCCTGGGCCTTCTTCTCGCTTTGCTCCTCACTATCGCCCTCACCGCGCGCAGCCTTACCCGACCAATCCGCCGAACCTACGCAACCGCGCTTGCTCGTGGCCGCCCAGGCGACCCCGCCGAACTCCGTGGCGTCTATCACGTCTTGGGCACGCAACCCCTGGGCAACTGGCCACGCCCCTACGACACCTGGTCATTTCGCGCAGGTGCCCACTCTCTTCCCGTCTGGCGCGTCAAAGGCGACAAACCAAGCGGCCCAATCGCTATTCTCACGCATGGCTGGGGCGACTCGCGCATCGGCGCACTCTCACGCCTTGCATACATCGCCGCTCATTGCAAAGCCTGCATCCTTTACGACCTACCAGGCCATGGCGACGCACCAGGCTCTTGCACCTTGGGTACGCACGAAACCCGCATCCTTACCTCACTTATCGCGCACGCTCGCGAGCTTGATCCAAATACGCCCATCCTTCTCTTTGGCTGGTCCATGGGGGCGGGCATCTCAATTGCCGCCGCTGTGCACGACGCTGCTTCGCGCGATACTGCTTCGCGCGATACTGCCTTTACTCACACCGCGCCCAACCGAATCTGCGCCGTCATCGCCGAATCACCCTATTGCCACGCCTTTACACCCGCCGCCAACGTTCTTCGTCTCAAAGGCCTGCCCAACAGTTGGACCCTTCGCGCCGCCCTCTTCCTCCTCGGCATCGAGTTTGGCGTAGGTCGCTCATGGCGCGGCTTTGATCGTGCGAGCCTCGCCAGCAAACTCTCCTGCCCACTCCTCATCATCCATGGCGTAGACGACGAAGTCTGCCCCATTTCCGACGGCCGCGACATCGCAAATTCCGCTCACAATGCCTCACTTCTCACCACCTTCCTCGAAGTTCCCGGCGGCACCCATCACGGCCTGTGGACCGACCCCTCCACCCTCGCCACTATCATTCCCGCTCTCGACATCTTCATGCAACAGGTTTCTACCGCCACGCTTTCCTCACCGTCAAATCCCTAATCCTTCATTCTTCTGGCTTCATCCTTCTGGCTTCATTCTCCTACCATTACGCCATGGTGCGAAGCCCAACAGTCGACGCGGTCATGGCTCACGAACGAGCCGCCTCATTCACCAAACGCTCGATCAAAAACGCTAGCAAAGAGGCCATGCTGCGCCTTGCCCTTTCGATGCTCGACCTAACCACACTCGAAGGCAAAGACTCGCACGAAAAAGCTCGCTCCCTCTGCCACAAAGCGCGCACACCCTACCCGCGCGACCTTGATGTCTTGGGCATCACGCTTCCATCCTGTGCCGCCGTCTGTGTCTATCCCGCGCTGGTCCGCACGTGCAAAGAAACCCTTGCCCGCGTGAGCGGCACCACACCAATTAACGTTGCCTCAGTCGCCACGGGCTTTCCCAGCGGGCAATATCCCCTCGAAGTCCGGCTTGAAGACACGCGCCGCGCCGTCGCCGACGGAGCCGACGAGATCGACATGGTCATCAGCCGTGGGCTTTTCCTCGCGGGCAAACTCGACGAAGTCGCCCACGAAATCCGCGCCATCAAACGCGCCTGCATGCGCCTGGATGGCTCCTTCGCCCACCTCAAAGTCATCCTCGAAACCGGCGAGCTCGAAACCCTCGACAACGTCCGCCTTGCAAGCGATCTTTCGATCCACGCGATGAACGACGTTGCCCGCGAGTTCCCTGATCTACCCGATGGCCATATACACTCCGACTTTATCAAGACCAGCACAGGCAAAGTCCAGCCCGCAGCCACCATGCCCGTCACGCTCGTGATGCTCGAAGCCATTCGCGATTGGTACCTCGCCACCGGCAACGTCGTCGGCATGAAGCCCGCCGGCGGCATCCGTTCCGCCAAGCAAGCCGTCCATTATCTCGTCATGGTTCACGAAACCATGAGCCCGCTTCGCGTCCCCGGCTACGAACGATCTCTGGGCAACCCCTGGCTCACCCCCGCATACTTCCGCTTCGGTGCCAGCACCCTGTGCAACGACATCCTCCGCCAACTCGTCAAACTCAAAACCGGTCGCTACGTCGCGGCTCACGATTTCACCGACGCTTGATCACACGCATGACCACAACTTGTACTCAATCCAACCACACCAGTCATCGCCCACCCAAGCAACACACCCACCGGAACTTGCCATGACGACGCTCAGCACTACCTCATCCACCGCCTCCACTACACCTTCGCCAGCAACTACTCCTTCCAACCACACCCGCCCCCACGTCACCGCCGCCTTCGCTATCAACTACGCGCCCGCGCCCGAAACCACCAAGGTCGAAATCCTTCCCCGCTACGGCCACTTCATCAACGGCTGCTTCGTCGAGCCCCTCGACAACACCTACTTCCCCACCATCAACCCCGCCAACGAAACCACCCTCAGCCACATCGCCCAAGGTTCCTCGCGCGATGTGGATGCCGCCGTCAAAGCCGCTCGCAAAGCACACCCCGCGTGGGCCGCGCTCCCCGCGCTCGAACGTGGCAAGATCCTCTTCCGCGTCGCCCGCCGAATTCAAGAACGTGCTCGCGAACTCGCCGTCCTCGAAACCCTCGATAGTGGCAAGCCCATCAAAGAAAGCCGCGATGTCGATGTTCCACTCGCCGCCGCCCACTTCTTTTATCACGCTGGCTGGGCCGACAAACTCGATCACGCCTTCTCAGGCCGCCCTTGGTCTCCACTAGGCGTCTGTGGCCAGATTATTCCATGGAATTTCCCGCTGCTCATGGCTGCGTGGAAGCTCGCCCCCGCGCTCGCCTGTGGCAACACCATCGTCCTCAAGCCCGCCGAAACCACGTCTCTTACCGCGCTTCGCCTCGCCGAAATAATGCACGAAGTCGGCCTTCCCAAAGGCGTACTCAACATCGTCACAGGCGATGGCAAAACCGGCGCTGCACTAGCCTGTCACCCTGACCTCAATAAAGTCGCCTTCACCGGCTCCACCGACGTCGGTAAAAAAATCGCCGCCGCAGTCGCCACCACCGCCCGCAAGCCCGGGACGCACACGCCAAAGCTCACACTCGAACTTGGCGGCAAGTCTCCTCACATAATCTTCGAAGACGCCTCCATCGACCAAGCTATCGAAGGCATCATCTCGGGCATCTACTTCAATCAAGGCGAAGTCTGCTGCGCTGGCTCGCGCCTCCTGGTTCAAGAGCCCATCCTCCAAACCCTCATCACCAAACTCAACCTCCGCCTAGCCTCACTCCGCGTCGGCGACCCGATAGACAAAAATACCGACGTCGGCGCAATAAACTCACGCGCCCAACTCAACCGCATCGAACACTACCTCCGCGTTGGCCAAGACGAGGGCGCGACGCTTCACATGCCAGGTGGTCCTTCGCCCACCGGCAAAGGCTTCTGGTGCAAGCCTTGCTTCTTCACCGACGTGCAACCCAGCCACACCATCGCACGCGATGAAATCTTTGGACCCGTGCTCAGCGTCATGAGCTTCCGCACGCCTGACGAAGCCATCAGCCGCGCCAACAACACGCCCTTTGGACTCGCCGCCGGCATCTGGACCGACAAGGGCTCCAAGATCTTCGAGATCGCCAAGGCCCTCAAAGCTGGCGTCATCTGGTGCAACACCTACAACAAGTTCGACCCTTCAAGCCCCTTCGGTGGCTACAAAGAATCCGGCACCGGTCGCGAAGGTGGCGTCCAAGGCCTCAAGGCCTATGTCAATCTCGCGTGATGCGCAATAAAAATTCTAAATGTATTTAGTAGCCTCTCTCTCCGAACATCTTGGGCGATCTCGCGCTTCTTGACGTCACGTGCAACGATGTTCCTGACTCAACCAAGAGCACAGAAGAACGCATGATCACTAGTTCTTTCGACGTATTAACGCTTTGATCCGTTTGCTTGGTGGCTATCTACGCTACGCGCGACAAAGTTACAGCGCTGAGCCATTCACGCTTTTTACTCCTTCGCTGTTGTCAACGATCGGCCGATGATGTGGCATCCGACTACGCGATTGGAAGCAGGGGCTTTGGCGAGGCGACCAGCCTCCGCAATCCTGCGTACCTAATCGCTTGCGTGAGCCTTCAGTCACTGCGCTTCGGTTCGACGTCGAGGCAGGTGTGCGACCGCCGAATCTCGATGTTGCTGCTGTCGCTGCCATCGACAGCAATCTTCTTGAATCGCTTTGCACAGCAACAATTCGTACGCGGATAGACGTACTTGTGGCATCCAGCTTGTCGCCCCACACAACAAGAGCGCTTGCGGCAAAGGACTCGGCAATCGCCTCAATAATCCAGGACGATTACGATGCGTCGAAATGCTCGAAGGCGCGAACAACGAGTTCTACCGTTCGCTACTTGCTGCGCGCACGGCGATCAAACGATTCTTCACACTATTGACAAACTTTGACCGCAGCCTGACGTGCCTGCTCCAGTGAGTAAGAATGTTTCCACACGTGCACGCGTGGATCCAAGCGAAGCTCATCATCGCGATTGTCCGTGGCGCAATACCTCTCGCCAGTGTGTGCACGATTTACAGAATGCTTGGAGAGAGAGCAATTTCTCTTTACCCAAGTTATCACCGATGTTTCGCCTCGAAATCGTACATTCGCTTCAGATATTAATTCGCGCAGACAATCCTCAAGCCACGTAAACACCATGCGAGCCATCCAGATTCCACCCAACTTCACGCATGCGCCCGCGTGATCTGCATCGCCAATTCCTCGGCCAATTCTCGCACGCTCAACCCTCCAGAAGTTCCGTTCAGCCACCCAAGCTCGCCACCATCCGCCTGAGCCATTTCTCGCTCCAGCCGCTTCTGCGCCGTGATGATCGTCGAGTGATTAGGCCGCCCCATCGCTCGCGCAATCTCAGGGAACGACATCGTCGTAAGTCGTCGCGCAAGGTGCGCCGTCATCGACCGCGCCAGCACCACCCGCTGATGCCGACTCTTTCCCATCACTTCGCCCACGTCCGCGCCCACCATCTTGCAAATCGTTTCCATGATCGCCATCACCGGGATCGGCCTCCGCGCTGCCCTAGGTTGTGGCGTTCCTTCGGTCAATCCCAACGCCTTGCGCACCAACACCGCACCAACCCGCAGACCCTTTGATCCTTTCACGCCATTGATCTCCGCAGTATCACGCATTGGTTCACCCGAAAGTTCGGGCAAAAGCGTCCGTACTGCTTCGATCTGGATCAGCATACCTTCGATATCGCGCACGCTCGCCGGAAGCTGCCTAGCGCCAACATGCCCACTGCGTTCAGCCACCAGCGCAACCGCGCCGTCTTCGAGGGCCAAGCCGCGCCGAGCCGCCAAGTGCCGAACCAGTTCGCTCCGCAGCTTTGGATCAGGCGGATCGATTCGCACCACCGGGCCAGACATGCACCGCGATACCAATCGCTCATTAAACTTGGCAACATCTCGTGGGTGCTCATCGCTCGCCATCGCTACCCGAGTTCCCGCGAGCCCCGCCGCATCCAGCGTGTGCAAAAGCTCCTGCTGCGTCGCTTCCTTGCTCGCAAGGAAATGCACATCATCGATGCACAACACATCGCACCTGCGATAAACCTTGCGAAACGCCTCGACCTTGTTCGCGCGAACCGCCTGAATGAATTCGTTAGTAAACACTTCCGCGCTCGTCCACCGAACAATCGCCGATGGGTTGCGTCGAAGCACTTCGTGGACGATTGCCCGCAGCAAGTGCGTCTTGCCCATGCCACACGAACCGTGCACCACAAGCATCGGCGAATCTCCACTCGCAAGCGCCCACGCCGCAGCGTGCGCCATCTGATTCGACGCGCCCACCACAAATGTCTCAAAGCGTTGCCGCGACGCTTCGCCATTCAGGTCGATACCAGAACGAACCAAAGGCCTTGTCGCGAATGGCGCACACAATGCCTGTGGCTGCGAACCTGAACTCGCCCCCGCGACAAGACCAAAGCCTGTAGCAGCTTCTCCAAATCGAGCAGATTCTGCCGTCGAACGCGATTGGATCATGCCATCTGCGCGAGCACTGGCTTGACCCGTGTCGTCGATTCGGCCACGTGGCGCTGTCGGTGCCTTCGCCGCACCAGTTGCTTTCCTCATCGCCCATTGGTCACGCGATGCGCCCTCGTCGGCACCGCTCGCCAAAGTTTGGCCGTGGCTTTGCATGTGCGTCTTTGTTGAGCTTTCAGACATGGCTGGTGCTTCCATTGCCAAGCGACTCGCGCCGCCGTCGGCTGTACGTCCTGCACCGCGCTCCGATCCGCCGCCAATAATCGTGGCCTTGCGTGCGCTCCGAACAACACCTACGCCCGTCGTAGCCACGCCTCGATGATTGCTCGCCACTCGTGCATCAACACAATACCGAATCACCGCCTGCGCTGCACGCCCAGCTCCGCTGCCAGCTTGTTCGATAGCCGCGCCCTCAACCCGCTCACCCATCGATTCGGTACAACTTACAGATCCTTTAAGACCTATACAACATCCAGTTGAATCTCCAGTTGAACGACTCGTTACTGGCGCGAGCGAACGCAGTACATCGCCAAATCGCCGCTCGATTGCCTTCGCAAGAAATCCCGACGCCGAAACAACCTCAACCACATCCGATGAAGTCCGCACGAACGACTGACCCGCGAAGTACCGCGTGTACTCCGACACACCAATCAAACGCACCAGCACGGCTTCATCCACCCACGTTGACTCGGCCCTTGACTCGGCCGTTGACTCAGCTACTTTCGTCGATTTCCCGACCTCAGTTATCGATCCCCCCGAGTGCCTTCCCGTGCTATCGCTGTGCACAAGCGATTCATTGGGCTTTCTGCCTGTAGTCGATTGGATCTCGAAGTTGATTACGCGAGCTTCGTCTTTATTGGTGTTATTCATTACGTTGCCCGTCTCCACAGGCCGACCTCCTGTCCGTGCGTCCGTTCACGTTCCATCCATCATCCACTCACCATACAGAATCAAAATTAAACTGTTCAACGCCAACCGTTCGCACATTGTGCCTCGTACGCACGTTCCCGAACGCTCGTTCCAAAACTAATCCCCAACTAGTCCTCATTCACACCTCAACCTCACCAACTTGAAGTAGCTCCGTTCGTGAGTAGCTAAAAACTCAATCCACCCTTCCAATCCACTTCCAAACCAAGGCAACTCAACAGGCCCCAGCACATCATGCACCAAGAACCTGTCGAGCACGGGCGCACTCGCCACCAAAGGGCACGTGCTTTGTGGCGTGCCAATCAATAGCGTGCGCTCGCACGCCTTAAACCATTGTGCTTCCTTGCAATCCCGCCCAACGCCACGAGGAGAAATCCCTCCCTCTTCCCTGTTACCGAATTGGTTACTCGAATGCCCTATCGAGCTCCGCAGCAAACCGAATCAGTCGAGCACACCCGCTTGCACCACCATGAGTTCAGTCCAAGCTTTGTCCAGCTAGGTATTCTTCATGCAGAAAATCGAGCGACAGTGCCACGCAGTGGCGTGCGTCTCTTGCGAGAACGCAACACAACTACGACAGGTGTGAAGCCGTCACCCCAAATCTGCATGACATGTATGCCATGCACCTTTGAAGCTCTGGTCACGACCGAACTCCACAAAAGGAGCTCGCAGCGTTGATTGGTCGGTCGATCCATGACCGTTGTCGGCTGCCGAACCCTGGCCGCCGTACAGATCCTACAGGTCGAAAGGACGCACACCGCATGCGCTTGCACACAGGGTCCTGCACTTGTACCAAACATGTTCCACGTAACCAATTCCACGTAACTAAAGGCCAATTACATTGATACGACGAGTCCCCCAAACAACGCATTCGACCTATCCAACGCATTCGACCTATCCAACGCATTCGACCTATCCAACGCATTCGACCCATCCAACGCATTCGACCCATCCAACGCATTCGACCCATCCAACGCATTCGACCCATCCAACGCATCAAACCCACCAATGACACAACAAACACAAACACACCAATGACACAACAAACATAAACACACCAATG
>JBBRGG010000029.1:0-20171 GCA_038240875.1 Phycisphaerales bacterium
AGGATGCGATGCCCAAGGCTTTGACGGGGAATAAAGCCACAGAACTAGAGTTGGCGGTACCGTTTCGAGCCAAGCTTCAAACAACCAAAGATGCGGGGCGGACATCGCACGCTTTGCGAATCGAAGCGCCGGGCGCGACGCGGATTCGTTTCTTTCCAGGGGCGAACTGTTCGGAAGTGAAGAGCATACTTGAAGAAGGCGATGTTGCCAACGATCGAGTCGAGATTGAGTTAAGTCCGGGACAAGATGGATCGGTGCGTGCGGAAGGGATTATTCAGATCGTAGGAGAGATTTCGATTGACTCTGGTGGCACGGCTAGCAAGAAGGAATTCACCGAGTCATTCCTCTACGATTCGCTGGAAACGACGAATGTTCCCAAGACGCTGAAGTAAATACTGTAATTAAAGATTGGATGACCTCGACAGAAGTAAAGTATCATGCTTACGCGGGCAACCGTATGGAATCGAAGCGTATTGTGACAGTTCAAACAAGGAGATATCGATGATGAAGTCGAACGTTTCGGGCCTGTTCAATCGAGTTAGCCTTTCGGCGTTGGCCGCAGGCGTCTTTGCGTTGTCGTCGGTGGCAATGCCGACGATCTCATTGGCTGGCGATGTGCCCACGCCCAAGACGGCTATTCCTACCAAGGAAGACCTGTTGAAGAAGGCGGCGGCGGAGACGGAAAAGGTCGAGAAGGCAGCGAAGGACGCCAAGGAGGCGAAGGAAAAAGCTGAGAAGGAAGCGAAAGAGAAGGCCGAAAGGGAATCCAAGGATAAAAAAGGCGTAACTGCGGGCGATGTGGCTCCCAACTTCACCCTCACCGATACCGACGGCAAGTCACATTCGCTCGCCGACATGACCAAGGCTGGCAAAATTGTAGTAATCCAGTGGTTCAACCCCGCATGCCCCTTTGTGGTCAAGCACTACGGCGAGACCAAGACGTTCAACGATCTTGCAGCAAAGTACAAGGACAAGGGTGTTGAGTTTGTGGCGATCAATTCGGGTGCCGCTGGGAAGGAGGGTTCGGGTCTTGAACGCAATAAGACCACCAAGACCGATTGGTTGATTCCCTACCCGATCCTTATGGATGAGTCCGGTAAAGTTGGCAAGCTCTTCGGCGCGAAGCGTACGCCCGAGATGTTCATAATCGGCAAGGATGGCAAGGTTGCTTATCACGGCGCAATTGATGATGATCGTGAAGCTACCAGCGTCGGCAAGACCAATTATGTTTCGAAGGCACTAGATGAACTCATCGATGGCAAGGCGGTTAGCTCCCCCACCACGCGTTCCTATGGCTGCACGGTCAAGTACAAGGACTAATGCACGGCTGGGCTTGAATTAAACGCTCTTAAACGGCGGTATGGATCAGGGATCAGCAGCAGGCTTTCTGCACTGGCTCTTGGTACATGCCGCCGGTTTCGATGGTTAATATGGCGGCAAAATCGCTTTGCGTGGTTATCCTTGGCCGTTATTGGAGTAGGAAATGCCGGCGTACCTTTAGAACTTGTCAGAACGTGGGGACATTCAGGTGAAGTAGATTCTATGCCATGTTACGAAAGAGCTCTAGCATGCCCATGACCGAGCCAACTGAATCTGTTGCTCAAGTATCGGGTGAAACTCGAGCCGAAAATACGGCAGTTGCCGGTGCGGCTTCAGTTGCGGAGGCCAAGCCACATTTGGACTTAAATGCTCCACTTCCAACGGTTGAAACCAAGCACGCAGCGGCGAAGGTGTGCAGTATGCTTGACACGTTGTCAAAGCGCGGTAAACTGCCCGAATATCGCCGAAACGAGAATACGTTTCAGATTTTAGCATATGGCAATCAAGTGGATTCAACACTGACAGGCACTATCACGCCTTTGGCATCGGGTATTGGTACGATTGTTCGGTTCGGCTTGAAAGTGCAATGGAAGATCCCTGCGATCTACGCGGGGTTGACGATTGGTTCGCTTTGGCCTGGCATGTGGCTGACGGATTCCATGCTCGTCACATACTTTGATTGGTATCGCTTTGCGACGTGGATGTGGTACGTCCCTTTGGTGGTGCTGCCGATGCCTTTAATGTTGTGGCTGGAGATGCGAAAGAGTGCGAAATTAGCGTACACTTCGGCCTTAGAAATCATTGAAAAGGTTCATGACGGGCTCGCTTAAGTGTTCGCGGCATTGGTTGTGGTACCTGTCATCAACGATGCGTCGCAAATTCATTAATAATCTATGCAACAGGGGACAGCGAGACCGGGTTTCGTAAGCCCGCGATTTCTTCGATCGCGTCTGCGGCGAGAGCCGACGCGTTACGTCCCGAAAAGCCCGCGACCACGTTAGCAAGATCACACCGCTGGGTTTCGGCGACGACGGCATCCTCGATGAGTTGAATTGCGGCTTCGACGATGGGTTCGGGCCCGCCATAGTGAGGGATGAACTCAGGAACGATGCGGCGGTGGGCCAGAACGTTGGGCAGCGAAAAGTGCTTGGTTGAGAGGATGATCCGCGCGATCATGTACAAGAAAGGGCTGCTCTTTGAGTAAAAGACAACCATCGGCTTGCACTGCTTGGCCACTTGCAACGTGACAGTGCCACTTTTGACTAGGGCAATGGTGGACCACCGAATAACAGCATCGGTATCTTGCACAACAATTGAAATAGCTTGCGGCCAGCCACCCAAGCGTTCGTCGGCGAGCTTTCGTAAATAGCTGGCAACATGCTGGCTGGTTGCTGCGACGACCCCGACGGCATCGGGATACCGCGTGCGGAGGATCTCAAAGGCGCGAAGCATGACCTCGATGTGGCGGTTGATTTCGTCGGGGCGCGAGCCGGGCATGAGGGCGATGCGCGGCGAGCCGTTACCAAAGGATGTGCCGCGCGCGTCGAGAGATTCGGTATCGATTACTTTGTCAAAGAGCATGTGCCCGATGAAGCGAGCCGGAACGCGGCGCTGCGTGAAAAAGGCTTCTTCAAAGGGGAGAAGACAAAGAACCATGTCGGTAAGTCGGCGGAGTTTGTGGATACGCCAGCGTCCCCAGGCCCAGATCTGCGGGGCAACCAGGTGAACGACCCGGCAGCCATGGGTGCGTGCGATGGCACAGATGGGAAAATTTGCGGCTGGGGAATCAACAGGAATATGGACTGTCATGGCATTGTTCGCGAGCCATTGATCGATGCGTGTGTTGATGCGCTGGTGCTCGCGGATCTTTGCGATTCCTGGGAGGCCCATGACGGCGTCGTCGCCGGTGCGTTCGATGAGGGTTGCGCCAGCGCGTTCCATCTTGACGCCGCCCCACGCGTATATTGGAAGGTTGGGATGGCGAGTTCGGAGTTCGGCAATAACGCCTGCGGCGTGCTCATCGCCTGAGGGCTCGAACGCGGTAAAGAGGATCGCGGGAAGCAGCTTGGCTGCATGGGCGCGCGATGGAATGGACACCAACGGTTTATCGGGTGCGATAGCAGGAAGAGAAGCGGGATGTGTCGCTGGTTCACTCAAGCCTAAGTACCTTACATGAATCGATACGTGCTGATTGAGCCCATATCGAGCCCAGCAAATAAACCAAGCGACAAGCACAAATCACGTTCTGGTTTGATTCCACACACACGACAACTCGGTGCACGGAATTGCGTTGAATTGTACCGCTGATTGCTTGGCTGTGTGGGTGCGGGGATGAATGTTGCGTTTAGAGGCCTGCGGACATGAGCCAGCGGCTTGGGCGCTCGTTGAGTGCCTGTGCGATGAGCACGAGCGATTCGAGACTAGGAAGGTGGGCTCCACGTTCGATCGATGAAAGCTGGCTGACGCTCACACCTGCGGATTCAGAAAGGTCTTTGAGAGTCCAATCCTTACGCGTGCGGGCAAGGCGAATCTGGCGGCCCAGTTCGGCACGCAGGCGGTCTTGAGGTGACTGGCCCATGCCACCAGCGTCAACGGCCTGTCGAATCGACCGGCGCAGATCAGCGATGGAAAATGGCTTGGTGAGGTAATCAAAGACATCCTGTCGGAAGGTTTGCCTCATCGTATCGAAGGAGGGGTAGCCCGTAACGATGATGATGCACAAGCGTGGCCAACGGCGGCGAAGCTCGATGAGAACGTCTTGCCCCGAGTATGGGCCCATATTCATATCAAGGAGCACGATGTCGGGCAGGGCTTCCTGGCATGCTGCGTAGCACTCGTCGGGAGTCGCGTATGTCGAGACGGAGTGACCATCGGATTCGAGAATGGTACGGATGTACTCGCGAAAGTCGGCGTCGTCATCGAGCGCCAGAATCGACAACGCCGGGCCATCCCAGCGTGCTGGAAGTGGGTCGGGTTTTGGCGGTCTACATTCGGCTGGATCGGTTGTCATTTGTGTCTGGCGTTATTTCTTGATTATATATGAATTCGGCACGAGCATGGTACAGAGGAACGTGAGGCCTTGCACGCGGATACGGCTTTGAGCATTAGTTCGTCTTATTTTCAAAGGATTTCTTCGCGGATGGGGAGCACGATTTCGAAGATTGCACCGGAAGTATCAAGGCGGTTACGAGCGAGGATGAGGCCGCCATGCTCGCGAGCGATCCCGTCGGAGACGGCGAGCCCAAGACCGGTGCCGCGTGCATCAAGGCGTGTGGTGCTAAAGGGCTCAAAGACGTGAGGAAGAATCGAAGGGTCGATCCCAGGGCCATTATCCATGACACGGATCTGTGCCCATTGGGTTGCGTCGCGCATAGCGCAATCGGCTTCAATGACGACGGTACGAAGCGAGCTTGCACCTGTTAGAAGATTGAAGTTAGCGCTCGTTGAGTACTTTTTGGCACGCGAAGCATCGACGGCATTGCGCAACAGGTTGACAAAGACTTGCACCAGCCGATCGCCATCGCAAGGGACGAGAAATTCAGCAGGTACTGTATTGTGAAACTCTACATCGCGTGCCTCGCGATCAAGGCGGACAAGCGTGATTGCTTCATCAACTACCTCACGGATCGCGGTAGGAGCGATTCGAGGCGGACGCACACGAGCAAAGTCAAGTAGGCTTTCGCCCAGGCGTTCTAATCGCGCGACAACACGGACCATGAGCGCGGATTGCGCCGGCTCGATCCCCGCGCGCGGGGCGGCGTTGACTTGTTCGACCATACCTTTCAATACGGCCAGCGGCGTGTTGAGTTCATGGGCGATGCCTGCTGACATCATCCCCAGGCTCGCAAGCCGATCAGCATCCGCGAGGTTTCGCCGAGCCGTCTCGAGAAGGTGGTTCTTGCGAGTGAGGTCGTTTGCGACTCGTTCGAGCTCTCCTAACGCATCGGCGAGGGCTCGCTCATTTGCGCGAAGACTTTGGATGACTTCGTTGCGAGATCGCATGATCTCGCCGAGTTCGTCGGCGGGGATTGCGTCGTTGGGAATGATCTCGTCGGCGGGTCGACCTTCTTGTACGGCCTGGTCCGCCGCGAGGAGCTTACGGATCGGGCGATAGACACTCTGAGGCAAAACCAACGCTTCGAGTGCGACTGCGACCAATGCATATACCGAGAGAAGCGCGACCACGAGCAACAGATAGAGACGTGTGATGGCTTCGCTGCCGCCTTCGACGGGCGTCGCGAGAACGTAATAAACGGATTGCCCATTCTGAGGTGCGAAGAGAATGGCACATGTCCCGACGCGTTGAGAAGTGGCGATGACAGCGCGGCCTGGTGTAGCTAGGGCCATGCTGCTGCTTATTGTGTCCAGTCCGACCTCGTCGGCAGTGCCAATGAGAAGAGTCGTGTTGGGAGCGAGGCGCTCGGCAGCCGCACGGAGATCCGATGGGTCGCCCCTACCAATGCCCGAAGAGATCGCGTCAAGTACGATGCGCGATTGCGACGCTTCGGCTCGCGCCAACAGGTCGATCATCGTCGGACGGATCGTGACGAGCAGGATAACGGCGAGGATCGCGGAGAAGAGCGTATGGAGCACGATGAGTTTTTTGCGCACGCGCATCGACGCCAATAACCCGCGACGTGGCTTGGGAAGCAACAAAATTCGCAAGCTCGGACGGCTGGGAATGATGGTTGCAATCGGTTCGCTCACGGCTGGAGCATTTGGAGCAAGCGAGAATGGGGTTTGCGCAGCACTTTTTGCGGGCGCTGAGTCGTTTGGCAGCTCTGGTTGGGAAGGTCCGTTTCGCACGAAGCATTCTTCGCCGAGAATTGGCCTCGAGGGCGAAGATTCGCAGATTAAGGGCGATGTCGCTAGTGAGGGAAACACTTGGAAGTTGGTACAGGCGGTACTGAAATTCAGCTGTGTTGAACCTACCCTCAGCCAATGACCGACAGAGCCCCACGCAAGCCGAATTCGCCCGCTCCGGCGACCAAATCTACTCCCAAGGCCCCAGCGAAAGCGGGGCGCGGAATGGCCAAGCCGATAACACGAAGTGCGACGGCGCGAAGTGGGCCCGCTGGCCCGCGCGGGCTAGGTGGACAGGCACGTGTGCCTCGCGCGAGCGAGTTAGCCAAAGATGCCAAGGCCGCTCCAAAGCGAAGTGGCCCATCGAGTGGCCGACCAAGGCCCATGCAAGAGTCCGCACCTCGTCCAGCCGATGGCTCTCGCGCAAGGCGTCAATTGCCCAGCCATATCGTCGAAGTCGAAGCACCACGCGCGGCTCGTGGCGTGATCGATGTGCCGCGCGAGCTGGTGTTGCGTCGCCTGGTCGAACAAGCCTCTCGCTACCCCAATCTTGACCCCAAACCACTTGATACTGATCGCTTGCCTTTGCTCGATGGCGCGTTTGCCCACGCGATCTATGACGCTTGCATACGGCACTGGCTTTCGCTCGCGGCGGTTATTCAAGCTGCATGCGGAAAGCCGGTTTCGGAACAGGTACCGGTGCTTCAGGCGGTGTTGCTCTGCGGTGCGGCTCAGTTGTTGGTGCTCGACAAAGTTCCGCCACATGCCGCCGTTGATTCATCGGTTGAGTGGGCCAAGGCCAGCGCGGGCGAGGGCGCGGGAAGGTTTACTAATGCGGTGCTTCGCCGCGTTTCAGAGATTCGTCAGGTTGATGCACAAGGCTTTGTTGTTCGAGTGCCTTGGACGCGCGAGCGCGACCAATTTCCACTGAGCGACGGTCAAGCGCTGAAGCTGCGGACCGATTGCTTCGCTGAAGAACCCTGGCCGCGGCTTGCGCAGGCGACGAGCCACCCAAAGCGTCTTGCCGAACATTGGCTTGAACGCTTTGGCGAAGAGGTCGCCGGAAAGTTTCTTGCGCACGGGTGCGTGGTCGCGCCGACGATCATTAATGCGGTTGCGGACGCGAGCGTCGCGGACGAATCAAAGTGCGAACCTCACGAGCGGAAGGGGTTTTACGTATTCAATGGTGATCGCGCGGGCTTGATGTCGCTGCTTGATCGCAAGCCCCTGGTCCGCGTGCAAGATCCGACGGCGGCCGCTGCCGTAACGTTGCTGGTTGAATCCTGTGCGCTCAAGGGCATCCACACGCCGATGATCATCGATGTGTGCGCGGGGCAAGGCACCAAGTCGCGCCAACTCGCGGCAGAAATCAAAGGCGCTCGCATCATCGCCAGTGATACCGAAGCAAGACGGATGAACGTGCTTGAACGCCTAGCAACATTTGATCCCGCGATCGAAGCACTCGAACCCAAGGTTATGCGTGCGGCATACACGGGCGTTGCCGATGTGGTGTTGCTCGACGTGCCTTGCTCGAACTCGGGTGTCGTCGCACGCCGGCTTGAAGCCAGGTATCGCCTTGATGGCCACGAGATAGGACGCATGGTCACGCTGCAACGCGCGATCATCGGCGACGCGCTCCGCCTTCTCAAGCACAATGGCATTCTCGTCTACAGCACGTGCAGCATCGAACGTGAAGAAAACCAAGAGCACACGGCATCGCTCCTCAGCGCTGGGTACACGCTTCTCGCTGAACGTGAAACACTACCCCAAGGCCAACCCGGGGACGATGATTCCAAGTATCACGATGGTGGATACGCCGTTGTGCTTCGTCGCGGCAAGTGACAGGCACATGTCACTCAGTGTGTCGTACCACTAGGATCTATGCCTCATTGTTTGCAATTCACTCGGCTATCGCACGGGTTGCATTTGGGCAGTCTCATTGCGCGCGGTTGCGTCCATATCGACTCGTGTGTAGGCTTCACATCGATGCACGCACACGAGTTCATTTCCGGCGCGGTATTACCCGCGGTCGTTGCCCGACTGCGCGAACGCATACTCGATAGGGAATGGGACTTATCAGGTTTGTTGGTGGTTACGCCGGGCTCGCGTGCTGGCCGCGTTTTACTTGCGCTCCTCGCGGACGAAGCAACGAATGCCAAAGTGGTACTAAGCCCGCCTCGACTTATCACGCCTGGCGAAGTTGCGTCGAGCGTACTTTTTAAGCTTGATCATGCGTCCCAAGCATCGGACGCTCCTCGTGAAAAGCGAGCGCTTTCGTTGTCTCCGCCTGCGTCCCCGATAATCAAACGCATGGCGTGGATGAAATCAATTGATTCCGCAGGCTTCGAGGCACAGTCCGCGCTCGCGCCCCATGTGCTCATGGCGAGCAGTTCTTCGGAACCAAGCTCGCATGAATCTTCTGAACGGTCCTTTGACGCGCATTCGTTGGGTGCGCTTGCGGATGTACTGGCTCGATCCGCCGACAGCCTTGCGATGGCGGGATTGTACTTTGCCGACGCGGCGGCGCGATCGACTGAGTTACCTGAATTTCTTGGGCATGATCGGCTACTCGCAGCCTCTCGCATGCAGGTTGAATATGCGGCCCAACTCGCGCGCCTTGGTTTCTGCGATCCCAACCTAGCGGCAATCGACGCGATGCAACTCCACGCGTCGCGTTCGGATCAGGGTGATCGGAGTGATCGGGCTAGCACGAGCGACCCACTCGTAGAGCTCTGGCTTGTAGCCGTGACGGACCTGCCGCCGCTAGCGCAGCACGCGTGCACGTTGCCCGGCGTTCAGACGCGAGCATTCATCGCCGGTTCGCCAGCGTGGAGTGAATGGTTCGATGTGCTTGGATGCATGCGCGACAATGTCGAAGCACACACGTGTGATGTATGGTTGAACCGCGCCAGCGTGCCGCCGCTTGATCGTGATGATGTATGGATCGGCGAAGATCCACGCGAGCAAGCCTCGCTCGCGCTCGCGGCGATCGCACGCGAGACATCGGTTCGCACACTATCGCCCAGTGATGTCACACTATGCGTGCCTGACCCTGCGGTCATCTTCCATCTCGAACGCGAAGCTTCCCGAGTTGGCGTGCGAGTGCGTGCGCAGCTAGGCGTTGCGATCGATCGCACCGAGCCATATCGCATCGCACGCATGCTCCTCCAGCACGCCAAAGACCGAACGCTTGCTTCGCTGCGCGACCTCGTCGCTAGGCCACGCATCGAAGTGTTCCTACGTGCGCGTGTCGGCGAGCATGTCAAAACGAACAACGCACCCAAGGGAGCCCGTGCAAGGCTTGCCAGGGGTTTGCTCGTACTCATCGATGACTACGCGGCACGCACCGTGCACAACAGCCTAGACGTGCCTTGGCGTACACGGTCGAACGTGGACGTGTTTCTATTGAGCCAACTCTCGCACGCTGCAGACGATCTCACGAATGCCATTTCATCGAGCGATCGTGGCGACGCCGCATCGATGGCTTTGCTCGGCGCGATAGCGAATGTCTACCACGATGTCGCGGTTGACCCCGGCGCAGGCCCTTCATTCAAGCGAGAATCTGAGTCATCACAAAGGATCGCCGAGGGACTTCGAGAAGCAGGAACAATCGCTCGTTCGCTCTTTCCAGAGTTGCATCCGCTCGACGCGCCCACGCTCGTTCTCGACACAATTGCACAAGACCTGTTGCCCGAAGCACCGTCTGCGGATGCGATAGAAGGCTTGGGATGGCTCGAAGTGCTACTCGATCCATCGCCGACGGTGATATTAACGGGCATGAACGCTGGAGTGGTGCCCTCGAAGCAAAAGCCTGATCCGTTGCTTACCGGGGCATTGTTGCGCTTGCTTGGGCTTGATGATTCCACTACGCGATCGCGAAGAGATGCGGCTATCTTCGCGGCTTTGCACGTATGCAAGCAGCGCGTGATCGTGGTGATGGGAAGGCGCAATACTGATGGTTCACCACTTCTTCCTAGCCCGCTTTTGGTGTCATGTGATCCAAAGTCAATAGTTGATGTGCTCACGCGCTGGACACACGAAGGCTCGGCCCGCACTAAACGCCAATTTCTACGCGCGTCGCATACCGATGCACGATCAGTCGAAGCGTCGCTTGCGGAGGATGCGAAGCCGACACAGCTTCCTTTGCTCGCTTCGCACTATCTCGCACCCGCGGCCGTATCTGTTACATCGCTTCGCGATTATCTCTCTTCGCCGCGCATGTTCTACTTCAAGCACATCGTTCGCGTTGAAGCGCGAGGGGTTGTTCCACGCGGGCTTGAGGCCACGTCTTTGGGAACTCTGCTGCACGCAACGATGGAATGCCTAGGCGATGCAGGCCGCGACTTAACGCGAAGCGAAGCGATCGCAGAACTATTGCATGATTCGTTAGCGACGCAGCTTGAACACCGAATCGCGCTCGTCACCGAGCGAACTGGGACGCGATCTTCATTACTGCGTTTGCAGATACACGCGGCCCATGCAAGGCTTGATGCAGCGGCAAGCGTGCAGGCTCGGCTGCGCCAGGAAGGCTGGCGAATCGAACGAGTTGAATCGAGCCTTCTCACTGGTTTGAGAGTGGAGCCAGTTTCAGGCGAACCTTCACTCCCGATCCTGCACGCGAAGATTGATCGCATCGATCGGCACGAGGCAACCGGTGCTCTTCGCGTGATCGACTACAAAACCGGCGAGACCGCAGCCAAACCACGAGCAACGCATGGCGGGCTTACGGGCAAGAATCCAGGCTGGCATGATCTACAACTCCCCGTGTATCGCCACTTCGCACACGCAATTGTCAGAGACGTTTCGGGTGATGTGCCGGTGTTGCTCCGAAGATCGCCCGAATTACAACTAACGCCAGAGCTCGCGCTTTTCTGGCTATGCTCGGATCCACACGCAGTCGGCATTACGCTCGCGGACTGGTCAGAAACCGAATTGTTGCACGCTGACGACACTCTGCGTAGGGTGCTGGCACGGATCGCGCGACGCGAATGGGCGGATATCGGCGACGCGCACGCCGGGTACGACGCCATCGGATCACTCGTCAACATCGCCAGTAGTCTCTCTCTTCGCGGCACCAATGGAGGAACGTTGTGATGGCTACTACATCCATCCACACTCCTCCAACCGTCACGAACGTCACAAGGCAAACCGACCACGTTGCAATCGAAGCGTCGGCGGGCTCTGGCAAGACCTTTCGCTTGTCGCAGCGATACACATCTCTTGCGCTTGCTGGTGCAAACCCAAAGGGAATTCTTGCGGCGACATTTACACGCAAGGCCGCGGGCGAGATTCTTCAGCGCGTGATCCGATCGCTCATCAACGATGCGAACACAAGCCCCGCAGCCGTCGATGCGTTGCGGCGAGTTGCTTCGCTCGGGGATCAGCTCGCAGTGGGTACATTGGATTCGTTCTTCTCAACGCTTGCCGCGGGGCTCGCGCTCGATGTTGCCGTCGCACCAGCCTGGCGGATTGCCGAAGCTGAAGAAGACGCGGAACTTCGCGTATCCTCGGTAGAAACGGCAGTTGCCAGCATGAACACTGACCACGTCATGTCTCTGGTACACTCGCTCTCTCATGGCAAGTATTCACGCTCGCCACTCGACACCCTCCTCCGCGCTGTGTCGACTGTCGAAGGCGAGTACGAAGCGACTAGCGCCAAGGCTGGCGGGAGCGAAGTTTGGACGCTCGACATGCTCCCCAAACGAATCGCTGGTGAATGCGATTCGCTTCGCGAATACGACCCATCCACGATCCAGGAAGCCTCGGACCACGTGCTTCACGCGTGGATTGATCAGCTTCGTAAAGTGGCCCTGCCCAAGACAAAGTCAGGCACAGTCAACGCGAATTACTCCAAAGCTATCACAGCGGCTTCGGGGGCAATTTCCAATCGTAACTGGAAGCAGTTCTTCAAGGCTGGCCTTGGCGGCAAAGTGTTCGAGCGCATGCTGGGAAGCGAATCAGTGCCGACGTATTACAAGATCGAATTGTCAATCGAACTGATCAACGCGTTCGTACCCGTCGTTCAGCATGCTCGATCGATGCTCCTTGCGGCGTTTCGTGACCGAAGCGAAGCAACAGGCGAGCTGCTGAGCACTCTGTCGGCCGCACATCGAGAAGCGCGATTGCGAAGCGGTCTGCTTCGTTTTTCTGACATTCCCGAGTTACTCCTCGCCAGCAATGCGATGCAACGTGGGGATCTTGCTCTAGCAATTGACACCCGTGTTTCGCACATGCTCCTCGATGAGTTTCAGGATACTTCGCTCGTCCAGTTTCGCTTGCTTTTGCCTTTGATCGAAGAAATCGTGAGCGTCGCCGATGGCTCGCGAACGTTCTTCTGTGTAGGCGATCCGAAGCAGTCTCTCTATCGCTGGCGAGGCGCCGAACCCGAGTTGATGCGAGCGTTGACCGATCGATACCCTGCGATCCATCGCGAGCCTTTGCTTGCCAATTGGCGTTCGAGCCCGGTCGTGCTTCGCGCAGCGGATGCTGTGCTTGTGGATTCTCCAGGAACAATGTACAACGACGAGATCATCGAATCATTCGGCAGCTTTGCGGGCCACACTCCGCAAAGGCCTAATCGCCCCGGTGCTACGGTGCTTGTCGAAGTAGGCTCGGCTCAATCGAACATCGTTGTAGATGAAGCCTCTGATGATGCTGATCACAACGCAAGCGCGAGCGATTCGGCGTCTACCACAGATCGAGCAGACGCGATCAACGCGTATATCGCGCGACGTGTGTTGATGGTGCGCACGAAAGCGCCATGGGCGAGCGTTGGGGTATTGGTTCGTAGAAACTCGCGGGTAGTAAGCTTACTTACAGCTCTTCGTGCTGTGGGCGTCGAAGCCAGCGAAGAAGCCGGGAACCCACTCGCCGCATCGTCATGCGTCGCGGCGATCGCGTCACTCATGCACCTGTGCGAGTTCCCCGGCGACTCAGCATGCTACTTCCACATAGCCAATTCGCCACTCGCTCGCATCGTGGAAACGGGCGATCAACTCGACCTGCGTCATGCGGCAATTGTGTCTCGACGCTGGCGAACACGGATTTCCCGCGTGGGAATCAGTGCCTGTGTTCGTTCGCTTGCTCGCGCGATGCTGAACCAGGTGCAGTCAGATTTCGTTGACGCATCAAAGTCAAGCTATGAAGCCCAGCGCCTCGACGCGGCCCATGAATTAGCCGAGCGTTACGAAGCCTCTGGCGGCAGCTCTCCGGGCGACTTTGCCAAACTTCTCCGTAGCAAGAGCATCGCCGACCCATCACGATCCAAGGTAACAGTGCTCACGCTTCACAAGGCAAAGGGACTCGAATTTGATTCGGTCTTCTTGGCCGAGCTTGATAGCAAGTGGTCCAAGCCGCGCCCCCTAGTTGTCGAGCGCGTTGATGAGCAAGGCAATCACCAGCCGCTCGCGCCGGTTCGCCTCGTTTTTGTCATGCCCGACAAGCTGGTGCAATCTCTCTCGCCTGAATTGCAAGCTGCTTGCGATTATCAATTGATTCGCAGTCGCGGCGAGGACATCTGTGGCTTGTATGTTGCAATGACTCGCGCGATCCACCATATGGAAATGGTTATCGAGCCGCAGGGAAGTAGCAGTGCACTCAACGCCGCCAGTTTGCTTCGTGCACGTTTGTGCACGAAAGTGACACAAATCACGGGCGTCGCTTCGCTACATCAAGATGCTCAATTCAATCCAGACATTCTCTCGACGCATACCCAGAGTGGACATGATCCAATTGCACAAACCAGCATCCGCGTGCTCTATCACGACGGCCTGGCGGCCAACGACGAGTGGATCTCAGCGGCACTTCGCGAGCGAGAAGACGCAGCACAAAGTGTTTCTTCCGTTTCGAGTGCATCATCGCCCCAAGACGTTACCTTGCGAGACGTCCGCATCACCCTTGATCGTTCCGCACCAACACCCGCGTGGCGGCGCGAACGCGCTTCGCCTTCGTCGCTCGAAGGAGGCAGCTCGCTTCAACTCGGGCGAATCTTCGCTCCACGCGACGACACCCCAAGGCTCCGTGGCACACGCTTCCATTACTGGGCTTCGTGCATCGACTGGCTCGATTCGCTTCCTGTCGCGAGCTTCGTTCCACTTTTCCCCGATGCGAGCCAACTCGCCGAACAGGCTTTCGCCGCCGGGCTTACGCGTTCGCCACTTGAGTGCATGGACGACGCGCGATCGTTTGCCACATTCCTCGCGTCATCAACTGCAAAGGCCACGCTGTCTCGCGATCGATACTTGGGCCGCGAAGGAACATTGCGTGTGCGAATGGAATGGTCCTTTGCCACTATG
This sequence comes from Phycisphaerales bacterium, assembly GCA_038240875.1. GTDB lineage: Bacteria > Planctomycetota > Phycisphaerae > Phycisphaerales > UBA1924 > JBBRGG01. Next base: position 14,418 of record JBBRGG010000029.1, read on the forward strand.
GTAACCGACAACGCCACAACACGGCTCATCAACGGCCAGTTTGATCGAATCGTGATGGGCGTTCGCGATAATAGCTCGATCGCTTGGGCTGAAATCATCGATTGGAAGACCGACGACGCAACTTCGCCAGAGGCAATCGCACAGCGTGTCGCCATTTATGCGCCGCAGCTACGTGCATATTCACTCGCCGCGCGCGCGATGCTTGGGCTTGACGCGGACCAAGTTTCCGCTTCGCTCGTGCTCATCGCCGCAGGGCAGATCATTGCTATTTAAGGCAGTCATGCCGAGCCTCTACACCTTCTCATGCTCAACTCCATCACGTTTACAACTTCATCATGTCCAAGTCAGCCCTTCGTGCAACGTGTTCAAGTTCATGCTTCCCGAGTCGGTCACGATGAGCATGTCCTCAAGGCGGATCCCGCCAAAGGTCTTGTGATAAAGCCCAGGTTCTACCGTCACGCAATCACCCGCGACCAACTCGGGTGCGCCGACCTCTAGCAGAGGCGACTCCTTGGTATCAAGCCCAATTGCGTGCCCGGTGCCATGCTGCATGGAACAAAATCCAACTGGCGCATCGATGGGTGCGAGTGCCCGCGAGTACCCATGCGCCTCGACCACGCGCATCGTTGCGGCATGCACCGCGTCGCCCGTCGTGGCCGCGCGCAGCGCCGCTATTCCTGCCCCCTTTGCCGCCGCGACCGCGGTATGCATTCGTACAACCTCGCTCGGCACATCCCCTTGCACGACGCACCGCGTGCAATCGCCATGGAACAAGCTCGCGCGCGAACGCGGGAACACATCCACAATAATCGGCAGCCCCGTCCGCAACTCACCCGTGCCCGGATTGTGACAATCAAACGCGTGCGGCGCTTGCGCCACAATGTTTCCAGGCGTAATACACCCGCGCTTCAGCAAATGCGCGTCGATCATTTCGCTCACTCGCTCAGCGGTCAACGCTGAACCTTGATGCATGAGTACGCCTTGCGCATCGGCCTTGGCTCGTGCGATCAATACGCACGCCATTTCTATTGCCACTTCAGTCTCACGCTGTACAGTCCGAATCAACTCGATAGTTTCTGCGTCCTTGGCGCGCCTCTCGCGAAGTCCTAGCCCCGCATCCATCATCAGCGTGATCCCCGCGTGCTGGATCATTTCCGCAACGTAAAATGGCAAGAACCGATCCGTCGTGCACGACCGTACACCCTCTTGCTTCAAACATTCAACCACTGCCTGCGCCGTCGCGATCGGGCGATCACCCGACAATCCCTGAGCAGGAGCAAACTCTGCGGGCGCAGCGATGCGATCAGCGAGAATGTTTTTTTTCCCGCGTGGGATCTCGATATCACGCAGAATGACGATCGTCCGCCCGGAATCAAGCTGGATCCACGCCGCCGGATCGTGCGCCTGGAACCGCAGCTTGTTGTACAAATTCATGTCATGGCTCGGCACGCCAGCCATGATCTTCGCATGAGTACCCGACTTGCTCTGTGCGTTTTGGTGTACGTTCATGAGCGAGCATACGCGTGCTCATGTGCGATCATCGAACCTCGGCCACGCCCCTACCCAGGCCGCTCGCACCAACTTCTATACCAACTCTCGCGCCCGCTTCTGCCGCTACTTCCGCGACGACTTCTTTCACCGCCACTATCGCCCGATCAATCATCGGCGCATTTACATCAAGGTGCGTCACCATGCGAACGCGTCCTTGCGTGTTTGGCAGCGCGAGCACGTTCTTGACTTTTAACCGCTTGCACAATTCCGCCGCATCAATCCCAAGTTCCGCCAGCACATTCACAAATACGATATTCGTCTCAACCGCATCAACCGTCAACCCTCGCACCGTCATAATCCCCGCAGCCAATTGCTTGGCGTTCGCGTGATCCTCAACGATTCGCGCCCGATGATTATCAATCGCGTACAGCGCCGCCGCCGCGAGCACGCCTGATTGCCGCATCGCACCGCCAAACATCTTGCGAAAACGATGCACCCGCGCGATCGTCGCGCTATCGCCGACGACGGCGGACCCCGCTGGCGCGCCAAGCCCTTTGCTAAAGCAGCACGAAACCGTGTCAAAGTGCCTGGCATATTCCTTCGCCGCTATCCCCGTCGCGGCACACGCGTTCCATATCCGCGCCCCATCCATGTGCGTCCGCAAGCCCTTATTTCGCGCGACCTTTGTCACGGCTTCAACCTCTTCAATCGGCCACACCGCCCCGCCGCCACGGTTCTGTGTGTTTTCAACAATCAGCAATCGCGACCGCGGCGCATGAATCGAATCCGCCCGCCATCCTGCCGCTACATCTCGTGCGGTAAACATGCCTCGCTCGCCACGCAACGGATGCACCATCACACCCGACAACGCCGCAGGCGAACCCGTCTCATAGTGAATGATGTGGCTGTCTTCGTGCGCGATGATCTCATCGCCTGGCTCGGTATGCGCTCGTATCGCCGTCTGGTTTGCCATCGTCCCCGTCGGCACAAAGCACGCGGCTTGCTTCCCCATGATCTCCGCGATCCGCTCTTGCAAACGAATCACCGTTGGATCATCGCCCAGCACGTCATCGCCCACTTCCGCGTGCGACATCACCACACGCATCGCGCTCGTCGGCTTGGTCACTGTGTCGGATCGAAGGTCGATGATCGACGCAAACCCATCGGCTTGTGCTTTCTGGTTTGCATTCGCCTTTATGTTCGTGCCCAAGTCAGAAGACTGTCCTGTGTGTGCCATGCAACGAGCATAGTGCACCACCTTTCAGCCCACTCCACTTCGACCTACTCCGGCCCACCTACTTCCTCGGAATCACGATCCACAAGATCAAGTACACAAGAATCCCAGGAAATGCCGCCGATACGAGCGAAAGCACGATGAACAAGATCCGGACCCACATCGGGCTCCAACCGAGCCAGTCGGCAAATCCGCCACATACTCCCGCGATCATCCGATGTTGTGAAGAAAGTTTCAATGGCATAGGTAACTCTTTGGGCAAAGCAGTAGCCAAGTTTCTTACCGTTCAACCTCTCGCTCCCAAGCCAAACCTCACCGCTCATCGCTGATCTTCGCCGAAAACGCGCCCGTGCCGATCTGCTTGGCGACATCTCGCGCCGCTTGCTGCGTTGAATATTGCCCAACTCGCACGGCGAACAGCTTGTTTCCACTTTTGTCCGTTCGCTCGACCACACGCGTCGTGCCGAAATTCGTCAATTGATTTGCTCGCCGCTGCGCATCGCGAAGCGACCCATACGCGCCCGCCTGCACCGTGAAATCACCCGCCCCAGGCGTGGGCTTCCCGGTAATCGGCCCCGGCTTCAAAGGCGGCGGTCCCTGCCCCGCCAACCTGTCATTGATAATCATCCGCAATGAAGCGTCCTTCTCTACCAACTCCTTCGCACGTTGCCACGCCGCCTTCGACTCCTGCGTGCGGTTCAATGCTCGCAGCGAGTCACCCGCATACATCGAAGCCCGCGCCGCGTCATCGCCCTTGAGCCTGCGCGACGCCAACTCCAGCAGCCGTGCCGCTTCTTCATGCTTGTTCGCATCCGAAGACAAGAGCCCCACCGCCGCAGCGGCTCGTCCTTGAATCGTCGGGTCCGAGTTCGTAATCAAAGGCCTCAACCACCGATCCGCATCCGCGTTCCGATCCAATGACCGCGCCGACAAACCAGCGATCAAGGCCGCCTGATCGCGATTCTTTCCGCGCTGCGAACCCGCAATCTTCGACGCCTGATCATACGCGTCAGCGTACCGCCCCTTGGCGTACGCTTGCTCATACGAATCCCCACTAGTGCCACCTGAAGCATTGTTCAATGCGCACCCAGGCAACAATGCAGCCGCGATCAATACGCATGCAAGCACGATCAGCGCACGCGTAATAATGCTACGCTGCAGCAACCAGTCTGCTCGCCCAATCTGTTTATTGCGAATAAACCGATCCATGGTCTACTCCGATTCTCTGTGCGAATCCTTCGCGTTTCTATCTACCGAGCCAAAGCTCATTCATAGCCCAATCACGAGTCCAGACAAACCTCCTGCCATCGCGAAAAACCTACACTCGTGCCCGATACTCTAATAGTACCTACTAATCATCGGCCCATCAGGCCAGCTTTCTTCAAGCACGGCTTTCTTCAAGCACGGCTTTCTCCGGTCCGCTTTCTTCAAGAACGCCGCCTTCTAATGTATTAGCATACTCAGCCAAGGCGGACCCGCCCGCCATCCTGTTACCCGCCCGCCATCCTGCCATCCACTTCGCCTTTACTTTGTCTCCACCGGAGGTTCTCGTGTCTGTTCATTGGCCGATCATCTGGCGTTGCCTTTCCAATCCTCGTCGCGTCGCCATCGTCGACGACCGCCGCTCGTACAAATCTATCGAGCTCCTCGTCGCCGCGACCCACCTCGCCGCTCACCTCGCGCCCAAAGTCAAAAGCCAAACCGTCGGCATTCTCATACCCGCCAGCGGCGGATTCCCCATCGCCGCCCTCGCCGCCTGGATGCTCGGCAAAACTATCGTCCCCCTCAACTTCCTCCTCAAACAAGAAGAGCTTCAATACGTCATCGACGACTGCGGATGCGACACCATCATCGCCGTCAAACCACTCCTTGATCATATGGGTTTCGCCCCCAAAGGCCCCGAAATCCTGTTGCTCGACACCTTCTCCTTCGCCGGAGTCCCCGAGCCCGTTTGGCCCGCCTCCGCTGCCGACGACGATCTCGCTGTCATCCTTTACACCTCCGGCACCAGCGGCAAGCCCAAAGGCGTCATGCTCACCCATGGCAACATCGGCGCCAATGTCAATCAAGTCCGCGAATGGGCCAACATTACTACCGCCGACACACTCTTCGGCGTCCTCCCTCAGTTCCACTCCTTCGGCTTGACCGTCATGACCATCCTCCCCCTGACCTATGGCATCAAGGTCATCTACGCCGCTCGCTTCCTCCCGCCACGCATCATCAAACAATTGCGCGAGTTCCGCCCCACCATCTTCATCGGCATCCCCTCCATGTATAACGCCCTCCTTTCATCCAAAGACGGAGCCCCCGACGATTTCAAGTCTCTCCGCTACACCGTTTCCGGCGGCGAGCCCCTCCCCGACGCCGTCTTTACCAAGTTTCGCGAACGCTTTAACGTTCTCATCAACGAAGGCTATGGCCTCACCGAAACCAGCCCTGTCAGCAACTGGTGCAGGCCTCACGAGTTCCGCCAACACTCCGTCGGCCGCGCACTCCCAGGCATCGAACAACGCATCGCCGACCCCGCCACCAACACCCCATTGCCCATCAACACCGATGGCGAAGTCCAGATGCGTGGCCCAAACATCATGTCCGGCTACTACCGTCTCCCCCAGGAAACCGCCAAAGTCTTCACCCCCGACGGCTTCTTCCGCACCGGCGACATTGGCCGCATCGACGACGAAGGCCACCTCTACATCACCGGCCGCATCAAAGAAATGCTCATCATCGGCGGTGAAAACGTCTTCCCACGCGAGATCGAAGAAGTCCTCAACCGCCATCCACTGGTAAAAGCCGCAGGCGTCATCGGCAAGAACGACCCAATGCGTGGCGAAGTCCCCGTCGCCTTCATTGAGTTGAACGAGCCCCCCACCCCAACTTCAACCCCACCCGACGCCGAAGCGATCCAATCCACACTCAAAGGCTACTGTCGCGAACACCTCGCAGGGTACAAAGTCCCCCACGAAATCCGTGTCCTCGAAGCCCTCCCCCGCAACCCCACGGGCAAAATCATGCGCCGCGAGTTAAAG
>JBBRGG010000030.1:0-19931 GCA_038240875.1 Phycisphaerales bacterium
GGATTCGATCACGGACAGCATGGGGATGGTGTCGGGCGCGACCGAGCACTTGTTCACGCTTTCACCTGGCGAAACAAAGGAATGGATCGTGGCGGTTGCGCTGGGCGCGGAGCGTGATTCACTCGCGCCGGTAACGCCTGAGGAGTTTGCCAAGGCGTTGGAAGTAGAACGGGCGCGATGGACGAATGAAGTTGATAAGGTCAAGATCCGCTTTGCGGACAAACAGTTGAACGACGCGATTCGTTCGACGTTGGCGTACATCTTGATTAATGCGGATGGGCCATCGATCCAGCCTGGGTCGAGGTGTTATGAGCGGTCATGGATTCGCGATGGTTCGATGACTTCGGCTGCGCTTCTTGAGTATGGGCTGATGGATCGCGCGGTGAGGTTTATCGATTGGTATGGGGCGTATGTGTATCCGGATGGGAAGGTGCCTTGCGTTGTGGACAAGCGCGGGGCTGATCCGGTGGACGAGCACGACAGCCATGGGCAGTACATTTTCGCGGTAATGAACGCGTATCGATATACGAAGGATACGAGCATACTTGAGCGGCATTGGAATCGAGTTGATCTGGTTGCGAATCACATCCAGTCGTTGCGGATGAAGCGGATGAGCGCGGAGTTTCAGGTTGGTGGACCGGCACGGCAAGAACCTGGAAAGGCAGCGGTGCCCGCGGAAGCGTTCTATGGCATCATGCCTGAATCGATTTCGCATGAGGGGTATAGCGCCAAGCCCATGCACTCGTTTTGGGATGGGTTCTTTACATTACGTGGCTTGCGCGACGCGAGCGCGATCGCAAGGATCTTGGGGAAGCAAGCAGAATCAGAGCGGTTTGCTGGGCTTGCGGAAGAGTTTCGCACGAGCCATTATGCCGCTATGCGAGCATCGATGAAGGCGCATGAGATTAGCTACATGCCTGGGTGTGTGGAGCTTGGAGACTTTGATTCGACGTCAACGACGGTTGCGCTGTGGCCTGGGGATGATTTGAAGTCGGACACGCGTGCGATGTTGGAGACGACGTTCGAGAAGTACATGGCGTTCTTCCGGGCACGGCGCGATGGCGGGCAGGCGTGGGAAGGTTTGACGCCTTATGAGTGGCGACATGTGGGTGCGCTTGCACGGCTGGGGCGAAGAGAAGATGGGCAGGAGGTTTTGGCGTGGTTCATGGGGCTTAGGAGGCCTTTGGAGTGGAATCATTGGGCGGAAGTGGTGTGGAATGAGCCGAGCACGCCACGGTTTATTGGGGACATGCCACATACTTGGTGTGGGTCAGACTTTTTGAATTCGGTGCGAGCGACGCTGGTGTATGAGAAGGATCAATCGCTGATGGTGTTTGGCGGGATCGTGGAAGAAGTGGCGCGAGAGGGGGTTTTGTTCGAGGGGATGCCAACGGAGTTTGGAAAGTTGAGCGCGAGACTGAGCGTGAAACAGTTTGAAGGAAGAGATCGGTTTGTGGTAGAACTTTCCGGCGATGCCAAGCCGAAGGCGGGAATTGTGGTAGCGTCGCCGATGGACGAGGCGGGTCGCGCGTCGGCGAACGTGAAGGTTTGGGTGAATGGGTCGGTGAGCAAGGTTGACGCTGAGGGTGGCGCGCGAGTCTTCTCGCTGCCGTCGAAGGTGGAATTTGAGCGGGCGGAGTAAGTGTTTGGGTTTGCTGCGAAGCCTTGGGCTGTGTGCAGTGTCGATTGTCCGCGGTGGAGCACGTGAATAGTTTCGAGCGATCAATGGAAGCGAGAGGAGCGAAGAGGGAATGGCATTTCGTGAAGGATTCGTCTGGGGGGCTGCGTCGTCGGCGTATCAGGTCGAAGGCGGATGGAAAGCCGATGGCAAAGGGCCCAGCATCTGGGACCAATTTTCTCATGAAGCCGGGAATACGTACATGGGGCACACCGGCGATGTTGGGTGTGACCACTTCACGAAGTACAAAGAAGATGTGGCGATGATGGCGGAGATGGGGCTAAAGGCGTATCGCTTCAGCGTATCTTGGCCAAGGGTTGAGCCCAATGCCAGTGGCGAGGTGAATCAGGCGGGGGTTGATTTTTATAAGCGGTTAGTGGATGAATTGTTGGATCATGGCATCACGCCTTGGGTGACGTTGTTTCACTGGGATTTGCCTCTGTGGACGTATCACAAGGGCGGGTGGCTGAACCGCGACATTGCGGAGTGGTTTGCGAAGTACGCCGACACGATGACCAGAGCGCTAGGTGGGCGTGTGACCAAGTGGATGACGCTGAACGAGCCGCATATTTTCTTGGGGCCCAGCGAGCTAGAAGGGTTGCAGACGAGCAACGCGAAGAAGAGCCATGTTGAGCGGCTGTGGAGCGCGCACAATTCGCTACGAGCGCACGGGATGGGCGTGAAGGCGATTCGGGAGGCTTCGCCTAGCGTGTGTGAGGTTGGCTGGGCTCCAATTGGTCGATGCAAGACGCCGGCGACGAACACGCCCAAGGATATTGAGGCGGCACGGATCGCAACGCACGCGGTGACGACGAAGGACTATTGGAACAACGCGTGGCTCGCGGACCCTGTGGTGCTTGGGCATTATCCCGAGGATGGGCTTGCGCTGTATCACAAGGATCTGGTGAACGCCGGGGACATGGGGCAGACGCATCGCGCGCTAACGAACGCGAAGGACTTGGCGACGATCTGCCAACCGATTGATTTCTATGGGATCAACGTGTATGACGCGGAGCGGATGGCGATGGGCGAGGATGGCGTGCCTAAGAAGGTGGAGTTTCCGCCTGGGCATGCGCGAAATTCGCTTGGGTGGTTTGTTGAGCCGACGGCGTTGTACTACGGGCCCAAGTTTTTGTACGAGAAGTACAAGTTGCCGATTGTCGTGACGGAAAATGGCATGGCGAGCCATGACTGGGTCGATCTGGATGGTCGGGTGCGAGATACACAGCGGATCGATTACACACGACGGTACTTGCGTGAGTTGCGGCGCGCCAGCGAAGACGGCGCAGACATTCGTGGGTACATGCACTGGTCCGTGATGGACAACTACGAGTGGCAGAGCGCGTTCAAGGAACGCTTTGGCTTGATCCACATCGATTACACCACGGGCGTACGCACGATTAAGGATTCGGCGAGGTGGTACAAAAAGGTCATTGAGAGCAAGGGCGCGAGCTTGGATTCGTCGTTGGAAGACGTGATGAGTTAAGTATCACTTTGGTAACTCGGCGCTTTGCCGAAGTCGAAGGATGTGCTCTACGCCGGTTTCGTGCACGATCTCGACGATGCCCTTGTCGGCGTCGATTGCTCCAATTGACCAACCTGGGGCGACGACATCGCCCACACGCCGAAGCGCGCCAGAGACAACAGCGATAGGCCGACCGGCGCTGGTCATAATACTTGTCAGAGGAAGAACCGGGGGCGTGAAGGTTGGCATGGGATCATTTGGATTGAGCGTGAGTTGTTGAACGCCGCGACGTTCACCGGGGAGCTTGGTCAGCGGCGTCGAAGCGAAGCGTTCGCTCATCGGCGTGGTGCGAGCGTCGTTGATCATGCGATCGATATCGGTGGGCTTACGAAACTTGTACTTGAGAGGTTCAGACGCGTTGATCGTGCTGACAGCAATAGTGTCAGCGTGCTGCGCGGAGGCGGATTGTGGGCTAGCCATTGGGAGGCCATAGTGCGCGATGCCGATAGTGATGATGGGCAGCGTGCAGGCAAGTAGTGCCACACCATTCCAGCCGGACCAGGAGCGAGAGATGTACTTGGAAGTATGAGCTAGAAATCCCAAAGCCATGAGTGTCATTTTGCTTCTCCTACCACGGTTGGGATTGAAGGCGAAGCGGACGGTGAAGGCGTGCTATCGCGCTTAGTAGTTGAAGGCAAATCTGAACGAGGCATATCAGAAGAAGGTGTATAAGAAGAAGGCGAGGCGTTCGCACGCAAGATCGAATCGGGCAGCGTGAGTTCGAGGTGCAGAGTTTCGATGCTCGCGCTGACCCAATCGTGCCCGACCGATTCTTCCGCGTTTGGCTTTGGCGATGGTGTCATTCGGAAGGACATGATGCGTGTTGCACCGACTCGCGTTTCAACCGCGTTGAGCATTCGGGTGACGGCCTCATATGTGCCAGAGATATCGATGGTGTAGACGATCCGCTTGGTCATTGATTCGTTGCGTCGGCCATCAATAATGCGTGGCTCGACGCGATCGATTCGTACGCCATATTCCTCGGCGAAGGCTCTGTACGTGTCGTAAAGGGTGGCGGGATCGGCACTCGTCTTTGTAAAATCGCGCAGCGATACGGCGACCTTACGAAGCTCCTGACCTTTCACACGTGGATCGACATATCCGGCTTGTCGCGTAAAACCACGCGAGATCTGTGTTTCAACGTTTGCGATCTGCTCCCGGCGGAGTGTTACAGCCTGCTGCTTTGGCGTAACGATGATGAACCATGCACCGGCACAGACGATCGAGAGAATAGCTATTCGCACGATGGCGGCGCGCTGGTCCCGCATGGACGTGACACTCAAAGGTTGCAGATTTGGGTTACTTTGGGGATTGTTCATGCGTCAACGGCCTCCTGCGGGAGACTCATCGAGAGCCGCGCTTTCAGTTGCGATTTCGACTGCAACACCGACTCCATCGATCAGAGGTGGCGTGGTTTGTAGTGCTAAGGCAATGACAAACTGTGTTCGTTCGACATTTGAGCCATCGCGGAGGACGCGAGTTGAGGTGAGTCTTGCCGAAGCTACACCAGGGAGCACGGCGAGCCTGTTGATGAAGGCAGAGAGCTGATCATCTGTGATACTTGCCGGATTGGTTGATGCCATTCCTCGAATTGTGATTACAGCGCTCTTGGCTTGTTCGTTGGAGTATCCGCCAAGAATCTCAAGAATAGCGATGTGTTCGCCAGACGCAAACGAGAGAGCGCGAAGCTTTGATGCCCAAGCAGGGCGCATACCGAGATCTTCGTTGATTTCTGCGGCGACGCGAGAAAGGTCTAACGCGAGTGTATCAGCTTCGATGCTCGACGCCGCTTGCTCTTGGAGTTCAACAACCTTTGGCAATTGTTCTGTTTCGATTCGATCGACTGTGGCTCGGCTTTGATTCGACCCAAATATCCCGAAAAGCACGGCGGACAACCCCAAGGCTCCGCCACAGAGCGTTGCTACACGTGCGCGACGATTGCCACGGGCATGCTGCTCGCATTGCGGGAGGAACGGCGTGAAACGAGAACGCATGCGAAGCAAGTCCGCCATATCACCAAGTGGCTCTTCGACGTCGGAAGTCTGAAGAGATTTGTCCCCAACATCTACCGGCATGTCGAGATGGCTCGTGAGGACGTTATCAAGGCCACGGATGCGTGCGCCTGGTCCGGTAAGAACGATCGAAACTCGATGAAGTTCACTTTCGGGGATGGTAAAGCGCAGCGTCTGCCTGGTTTCGACGCAGAATCGCTGGACAACTGCTTGCATCAAAGGAAGAAATGCATCGGCACGAAACGTGATTGAAGGATCGAGCATATCGCCACGCTTAGGAATGCCACACGCAAATAGAAGCTTCGACGCGTGCTCAAGGTTGGGCAAGACAACTCCCGAAGCAGTAGCTCCGCGGATCATCGCTTCGACCAAGAGGGAATACCCGATGTCAATTGCACGCACGAACTCAACACGTTGCTGCGTAACACCGATGAGAACCATGGCGTGTTCGCCCAGATAAAGCACAGGAAGCACGCTCGTACCACTGTGTCGTTGAGAAGCGGCTAGGGCTGCTTGCAGTGCGGCGTCCATCACCGCAAGCTTGGAAGGAACGATGGCCACCGGCACGAGGCCAGAGCGCCGAAGCCACATGCCGATAGCATCGATTGTGGCCTGCTGTTCTGCCGAAGCAAAGATGTGCGAAGCGATGACGCGAGCCTCGCCAGTGAATTGGGACGCTGTTGCAGTATCAGTTTGATCAACGGCCAATTGCGAGGCTACTTTGAGTTGGTCGCGCAGATTCGCAGGATTCTCAATCCATGGGCATACGCGCATGGTCCAACCTTCAGCTTTGCCCGAGATCGTTTCACGCAACGCAAGAGTGCCAGCGTGAAGGGCAGTTGTACCACGAGCTGGCGATGCGAAAGCGTCCGCGAGAAGCTTTGATCCAACATACGAAAGCGTGACGCGAGTGCCTTGCGTGATACCCAATGACGCGATGAGTTCACGCAAAGGCTGATCGAGCACCCGAAAGCCGTCGGTCCATACGGTGTCGAAGAAGCCAGGCGGAAAGGCGATCCGGTTGCTGCGAATCACTTCGCCTCCAGCGGCGATCGTGGCAGCACGCAACCCGCTGGGGAGCAATGCGATCACTACAGGCGTCTTTGGCATTACACTTTGCATCGAACGCTTCTCTCCAATAATTAGACACATGGGAGATATCGACGTTCAAAGGCATGACCTTTGCCTCACTTGACGAAGCAACGAGTAGTTTCCACTACAATTGGCTACTTCGTGCTTCCTAAACCACATCTTCACCCAAAAAGAGCGGATGTTTGATAAAGCTCATTGAAGATCAGGGCACGCTGAGGACAATCGATATGCGACGGCTCGCATCGCCACTGGTGCCCTCGATCGTGATCGTGCCAGGTGTAGCGGTTGCAGGGACTGTGACGTACGTAATCCTGGCATTACTCAGCATGAGCGACGAGCCAACTACGGGAACGCTGAGCCCTTCGCGTACGAGTCGAGAAGCAATGATTCCGCCTCCTTCGGCTGCATAGAAAGCTCGCGTTGTTTCGACACGAAGAGCCGCGAGCGAAAGGTCATCGCCACTGGCACCAACAGCACCAAGTATCGCAAGATTCAGTATCGCAAGCAAGAGCACGACTACTGCGATTCCCGCCCCGCGTCGAACGCGTTTTTTTCTATGCGCGCGACAAGCACGGCTTTTTGTGACCTGTGTTGCATGTCTGATCGTCATGAGCAGTATCCTTCAAGAGAATATCGCGGCGTTTCATGGCTCGGTCAATCGTGATCGGATGAGCGCGGTTACATTAAGTTCAACGCCTTCGACCGTGAGCGATACGTTGATGCGTTGCGTGGTCGCGGGCAGTGATGCAGAACTTGTCACGCCTGTATTTGAGAGGTACGTGAACTGCAGATTGTCGACGTTGCGAACAAGCACTGCGGATTGGCCACTGGCTGTAACGAGCAATAGATCCGTGCCATTCAGTTGAATTGCGGATGTGTTTGTGAGCGTGAGCGTATCGGTACCTGCAGAAGTTATCGCTACTGTGCCTTGAGCTGGGCCGCTGGGAATTTCGCGGATGAAGCGGACGATTCTGTCCATCGCATATGCTGCTCGTTCGAAGCTAGCGCGGTTCCGTGTGCTTTGTGCATAGGTTTCGGAAACACCAATGATAACAGGGAGCGACGACGCGCCGATAATGCCGAGCACAACAACCGCAGTGACGACTTCGATGAGTGTTACGCCGCGACGAGACAACGTAGCTTTTGTGGCTTTCGTGCTCATGGATGGCGTAAGAAATTGTTTGGTGTGGTGTTGCATGGAGTGTCAAAGCGAGCCAAAGCGATTGTCGACAATCATCATTTATCGAGCAGCTATAACGGCTGATACCGCGATTGACAATGGTGGTCCACTCGCGCTGGGAGCGGCGATTGTGACGGTGATTATTCGAAACGTGTTGCGGAGTGGGTCAGCGTCAACAACCCCACTGGGACCGACGATGCCACCGATATTTACGGTGTACGTGAAGCCCATGGTGGTCAAGCCTTGAAATTGCGTTGAGAGGCGTGCTCGCAAACCGTTCACAGGTGTATCGAGGTACAATGCGGAGTTCACGAACGCTTCGAATCCAAGGCCAGTGGCGGTGCTCGCACTGTCGGCAAGAATGTTCTCGATGATCGTGGTCGCCATGAAAGTTGCACGCGTCGCATTGATCGCGTCGGCTTGTCGGCTTACGGATGAATCGAGCCAAAGAATAGTCGGTGGCACCGAGATTGCGAGCACAACGATGACGACAACGGCTTCGATGAGAGAGAAGCCACGGCGAGCACGCTTTGCAATACTGGGACTTTGTTTCGGATTCATGGCGTGCTCCCTGCTTTACCGTTGCCGTAGTCAACCATGACGGCGCCAGTATTGGGATGTACTTGGATGATCAAGTTGCCGGTGAGCGTGATCTGCGAAACAGTCGTAGGCGAGCCGATGCGCTCACCCGACAAGTTGCGAAGATCAGGAGTGCCATTGAACGAGAACCAGAAGGAAGTGGAAGATCCACCAGCGGCCTGAGATTGAATCGATGAGACGGATACGCCCGGAAACGCCGTATTCAGCGTCGTAGCTGGCCAAGGCGAACCGCTCGCATCGAGAGCTGGTTCTACTGCCAAGGTTGTGCGGTTCAAGCAAACGAGTTGGAATGCTCCGCTCGTTGTGTTCAACTGAAGTGCGTGCGGGGTGCTTGTGGCCATGGCACGAGCGCGAGCGAGCAAAAGAAGTCGTTCAATCTCGCGTGCGGCGGCGGCCCTGCGTGCGTCCGCCATCGATGCGAATGCAGGCACGACTGATACTGCGAGGATCGCCGTGATACTGACGACGACGAGCACTTCGATTAATGTGAATGCGCGCAGCCGCCGCGAACTGCTTGCTAGTCTGCGAATACGCCGCGTTTGCGCGGGCGCATGGGTGAGGTTCGTACGTAGTTGAGAGTGTAATTCCATCGTGCTTTCGTGTGCCTGGAATGCGAATCAGAGTTGATTCGCAGATTTGAATGTGTTGACTGAACCCGTCGGGATCGTCGTCGTGTTGCTTGAATTGAGATAGAAGACAGCCCTAGCCCTGCCCGAAGAATTATCGACGAAGTAGTTCCATCCAACGGTTGCGGAATTGCTCACATTGCGTGCTGTGGCGGCGTTCGTAGAAACCGCTTGCACGTTGCGTAGCTTGTTGTACGGGTTGAGCGGCAGCTCGCCTTGAATAACTACACCAGAAGTCGTAAGCTGGATCAACGTTGGAAACGAAGGAGCACCGGAGATGATCGCCTTGGCACGATAGCCGGCAATCGAGCTACGAACGCCCGCGACGGCTCCTTCTGCGGCGCTTGACTTGGCATCTTCGGTCACGCCACTGAACTGTGGCACGACCATTGCGGCAAGTACGCCAATGATGATCACAACGACCATCACTTCGATGAATGTGAACGCACGCACAAGGCAGGCAGCCGCGATCGTTGTGCGTGCGCGGTGCGTTGCAAGCGTGCATGCTGGTAAACTTGATTGATGCTGTTTCATCCGTGCACTCCGAGCGTGTGACTTGTTTCGACAACGTGAAACAACTGCCCGATACCTTCTTTCAGGGAAGAACTATCGCGTACTCGTACCAATCAAGCACGCTGCGATTCACGCGTTGGACTTCTGACCACGCGTTGGATCATGATGGATTGATCGGTTCGTTACGCAGTTTGCCACGTACCTAGCGATTGATCGGTGAACAGAATGCGTATTGCAATCGATATACGCCATATATCTATTCTGTTTTCACGCTTAATTGTAGTGTTATGCAGGCTGGATATAGGACTAATGCTTTTGTCCGACCATCTGCCACATGGGAAGAAAGACTGACAATGCAACAAGTAGCACAATCACAGCCATTGCCACTGTCAAGATCGGCTCGATAACGCTGCTGACGTTTTTAGTCAAGTGATTCGATTCACGTTCATAGTGGCGCGACAACACGTTGCACGCGCTCGACACTTCCTTTGAATCCTTGCCAGCACCGAGCATGCGCTTTGCAAAGCTCGGGATCATGGTCATTGCGCTAACGGAATCAACCAGCGAATGCCCTTGCCGAAGTTGGTTCGCGACAACCTCGGTCTCGGCACGAAAGCGGGATTGGCCCGTGCTTCGTCCCGCGATTTCGAGCGACTCAATCACGCCTAAACCAGATGAGAGGCCGATTCCTAGCACACGCGTAAAGCGAGCCGTGCACACCGAAATGATGACCCTAGATACATATGGCGTTCGAAGCATCAAACCTTCAATTTGTGAACGGCCTCCCGTTGTTTTCCATGCAAGAACTGGCACCAAAATCACGGCAACCAGCGCGGCTGCATACATGGGCCAGTATTCACCCACGGATTGCCCTGTAGCTTGCAGCATTCGCGTCACCAAAGGCAGCTTGATCCCCTGCGAGGCAAACGTCGCGCCAAACTTCGGCACGACAAACACGACAATGACCGTAACTGCGAGCATCACAACCATGAGAACAATTATTGGGTATGTCAACGCGCGGGTAAGTAATTGCTTGGTCTCGATCTGCATCTCGAGCATGTCGGCGAGATGCTCCATCACCGATGCCAGATTGCCGGAACGTTCGGCCGACTTGACCGTTTCGATGTATACGTCACCAAAGACGTGCGCATGCCGCGACAACGCTTGGGTCATGGGCGAGCCTGCTTCGATCTGCGTGGCAATGTCGCGCACCATCTCGGAAACGGCTGGCTTGCCTTCATGCTCGGCAATCGATGCCAAGCCGCGATCAAGCGGGATCTTGGCCGCCACGAGCACGGCGAGCTCACGAGTCAGTTCGGCAACATCGCTCGCACGCACACGTCCACGCGAGAATGCCGACGTGCGTGCCTTGATCTCGTCGATTGACACGGGTGTGAGGCCCGCCGCTACGAGTTTGCGAAACGCATCGTGGTGTGCTTCGGCGCGGATTGTGCCCCTGGTTCGCTGGCCGAACTCATTGACCGCACTGTACCGAAATGCATATGTACTCATGCGGCGCGCTCTCTTGCCATCTGTGAGTTGGAATGAATTCCGGCCATCGCATCGCGTGATATCTCCAGTTCGTTCTGGTCAGTATCAATAATCGAACGTAGCTTTGTGAGTTCGGTAATCGGGATCAAACCGCGTGCGGCCTTCTCGATCCCTTCGTCGTATAGCGATCGCATACCCGATTCCTTTGCAGCCCTGCGAAGCTCCTGCGTCGCTGCTCCCCCTTCAACCAAGGACTGGATGCTCGTAGTCATCCGCATTATCTCGAAGATGCCTGCACGACCCTTGGTCCCGGTTTGGCCACAGTTAGAACACCCCTTGCCGATGCGGAAAGTCGCATTCTCAGAGATGACGCCTGCAACGCTCTTGATGTTCTCTAGCGATTCAGGACGTGCACACGATTCGCAAACACAGCGCGCAAGCCGCTGTGCAACCACGCCCAGCAACGCGGCGTTTATACCAAAGTGCGGGATTCCAAAGTCGCGGAGCCGGGGCAGCGCGCCAACAGCGTCATTGGTGTGGAGCGTGGATAAGACCAAGTGCCCGGTGAGCGCGCTCTGCACCGTAATCTTTGCGGTCTCCTCATCGCGGATCTCGCCAACCAGGATCACGTCGGGATCTTGACGCAAGACGGCCCGCAGCGCGGTCGAAAAGTTAACCCCGATCTCGTGATTCACCTGGATCTGGCGAACCATGGGCAGGCGGATCTCGACGGGGTCCTCGATGGTCATTATGTTCCGTGCTGGCGAGTTGATCATGTTGAGCGCGGTGTAGAGGGTGGTCGTCTTGCCCGAGCCAGTGGGCCCGGTGACAAGGATCATCCCGTGCGGGTGCGCGATGAGGTCTTTGAAGGCCGCTGCATCAAATTCACGCATGCCGAGGTCATCGATGGTGCCGAGTTTGTTGGCGCTCCGCAGGATGCGCATGACAACATTCTCGCCATAGATCGTAGGGACGATGGACAATCGAATATCGACGGCTTCGCCAGCACGGATAAAGCGGAACTTGCCATCCTGAGGCCTGCGTGTCTGCGTGAGATCAAGTCTGGCCATTACTTTCAAACGTTGCACGATCGCGGCATGCGCTGAGCGAGATGGCCCTTGGAGTACACGTAAACTGCCATCGATCCGCACGCGAAGATGCAGGTCGTTGTCGTGCGGATTGAGATGGACATCGCTCGCGCCGGTATCAATTGCGTTGAACAAGATTTGGTTAACAGCTGCCACGATCGGCTCTTCGCCGCTCGTGAGATGTTCCTCGGCTTGCGAAACCGAATCTTCGTCGACGTGATTCAGGCTGTATGCCCGCGTAATCAGCGAGCGAAGTTGCTCTACGTCCGAGAGTACGGGCTCAACATCCATCTTTAAAATCTGCCGAATCTGGTCGATGGCCTGAAGGTTGAGCGGATCAAGCATGGCAACAGTGGCCGTGCCGTCGATGACGAATAGCGGGAACGCGACCAGTCGTTCGGCGACCGCACGCGGCATGAACGATGCGTTGTGGATGTCGATTTCATAATGCGCGATGTCCACAAATGGATACTCGCACAGTTTCGCGCGCGCGATTGCAACGCGCCTCGAAGTCACAAGATTCATGGCAACCAGCGATTCGACCAGATCGCCACCCGTCGCCATGGAGTGTTCGGTCGCACGCTTAACGTCGGCGTCCTTGATCGCGCCATCTGCGATGAGCGTGCGTATGACAAAGTTCCTGGAATCGAGCACGAAGCCTCCTCTGCACCCATCGCATTCATCGATAAACCGTGCCATTCACAATTCTGCGTCGCGCACGACAACCCTTACACCGAACCGGTGTTTGTGAGCCGTTCTATCGCCGCTTGCAACCCGGTTACTGCTTCAGGAGTGGCATCTTCGAACGACACGCCTACGAGATACGCCGGACGACGGTCCGTCATGACAATTCGCTGCACTCTCGCTGAAATTGAAAAGAGTTCATCCCCGCCACCATCGGGCGAAAACGCGCGAATCAAGACCATTGTGCGCTTCGGTATGAATACCGTTGTTATAAACCCAAGCCCGTTGTTGCTTAGGTCTACGATGTCCGACTCAATGATCGCATCACGCAACGGCGCGGAACCCGATATGCGAACTCGTCCAACATGCGACGGCATGATCGTGATGTCACCTCGAAACATCACGTCAAACCGAATTGTTCTGCGCACCATCGCAGGCAGATCATCGCTCATCGAACGCTCCTCTTATCATGCTTATCTTGCTTATCATACTACGTTGTTAACCTGATTAGGTATCGCACTTCATACTAATGAGTTCTGGGTCGGCGATCCAGAGCGTTCACTTGAAGGATGTCAAGCCTTATACCGCATCGAATACCGATCAATTTACTAACCAGTACTATTTATTTCTTCGATTACCGCACGTTCGTGCGAAGTACGTATGCCGACGTAGCTAACTTCTTCGTGCTTGGACAATCTGCGTGGCTATACTCGTCTGACCTAGGGTTCGACCTCTCCTAGGCACGCCCCGCGACGTCTATTTTTTTGCGGGATCGTACAAGTTACTTCGTCATGGGCTGTTGCTCGTGGCGTCCCACAAGCGCCCTTTCGCGGACGAACATTGACCGGCGTGTGGCCGGGCTTGCTGGTCGTCGAACCGCGGGAATCGCTGCCGAAAGGTTTGGGTCTCTTATGGCTAACACGCTCGTTCAAGATCTCGTTGAAGCAGGCATCCACTTTGGCCAGCGCTCCAGTGGGTGGAACCCCAAGATGGCCCCGTACATCTACGGCAAGCGCAACGGTATCCACATCATCGACATCAAGGAAACCGTCAAAGGCCTGCTCCTCGCCAAAAAGTTCATCTCTCGCACCGTTTCCGAAGGCCGCGACATCTGCTTCGTCGGCACCAAGCGTCAGGCAAAGAGCGTCCTCGAAGCTCGCGTCTCCGACGTCAAGATGCACTATGTGACCGAGCGTTGGCTCGGTGGCACGCTCACCAACTTCCGCACCATCCGCCTTCGTCTCAAGCGCCTTGAAGAGCTTGAAACCATCGAGTTGGGCGACAACTTCGCTAGCTACTCCAAGAAGATGGAAAGCCAGCTCCGCCGCGAGCGAGCAAAGATCTCTCGCAACTTGCAGGGCATCCGCAATATGGACAAGCTCCCTGGCGCACTCGTTGTCATCGACGTCCGTGCTGAGCTGACCTCACTCAAGGAAGCCCGCAAGCTCGGCATACCCACCATTGCCCTCATCGATACTGATGCCGATCCGGAACTCGTTGACATTCCGATTCCAGGCAACGACGACAGCATGCGTTCCATCGATGTGATGGTTCGCGAGCTGTGCCTCGCAGTTGCCGAAGGCCGCCAAATGCGTCAAGACACACAGCAAGCCAAGTCTGCTGGCGCTGATGCAGGTGGCCCGACTGAGCTTGGTTCGCGTCGCAGCCGTCGTTCTCAGTTTCGCGCAGATGGCAATGCAGATGGCGATGCCGCCATCGAAACCGCTGCCACGGGCGATGCTGCCAAGGCCTGATCTTGCTGCAGTTTGACTCGTTCGACACACCAACACCCGAGCAGCGATCTTCTATCGATTCCGCTCGGAATACGACCAATGACAGTGGAGCGTCACTAAGATTCTCCCGGAGGAATAGCCTATGGAACTCAGCGCCAAGGACGTGATGAAGCTTCGTGATCGCACCGGCCTGCCGATGATGGCATGTAAAGCCGCACTTGTAGAAGCCAAGGGCGACATCGACAAGGCCGAAGAAATCTGCCGCAAAAACATGAAGGGTAAGATGGAGTCCAAGACCGACCGCGTCGCAGGCGAAGGTCGAGTTGCCATCTCTACCACCCGCGAAGCCGCAACTATCATCGAACTTCGCACCGAAACCGACTTCACGGCCAAGAACGAGATGTTCATTACCGCCGCCAAGAAGATCGCCGAACTCGCCCTCGAATCAACCTCTGGCGATGTTGCCCCCACCGACGCGATGAAGACCGTCATGGACGGCATCCGCATTTCCACCGGCGAGAATGCCTCAATCGCTCGCGCCCATAAGCTCACCCAAGATCCCGGCTCGGGCAGCTTTGGTTACTACGTTCACCACGACGGCAAAACCGCCGTGCTCGTCCAAGCCGAAGGTAGCGTCAACGACGAAACCCTCCGCCAGATCTGCATGCACATCACCGCGGCTCACCCCCGCCCCTTGGGCATCAGCGCCAACGACATTCCCGCCAACGTCGTCGAAAAGGAACGCCGCTTCCGTCTCGAACAGGCGATGGAATCTGGCAAGCCCCAGGAAATCGCCGAGAAAATGGTCGAAGGTGGCATGCGCAAGTTTTACGAAGAAGTTGCCCTTCTCGAGCAACCCTACGTCATCGACCCCACCAAAAAGGTCAAGGACATCCTGGGTACCCAGGCCCGCATCGTCGCCTTCCTTCGTTGGCAGGTCGGCGAGCAGGTCTAATCGATTCGAGCCCTTTCACTGATACAAACATGCCAGTAAACCTACGGCTTTGGTCGTGGGTTTTTTTTATTAGCTTAAACACCGCTGCTAAACACATTCATTCAATATTCAATTCTCTTTCCGAACTGGCCGAACAGCCTTCAGCGTGCTCGCGAGGGCGGCAAAGTTCCACCGTTCAATCGGCTTGCCGATCGCTGAAACCATGAGCTTATCGCCACTGGGATCAAAGCACAACGACGTCACCGGCGAGCCCGCCGAGAATCGCGCCAAAGGCTTGTAGCTCGCCAAATCAATGATCGTCACTCCCCCACCGCGATCACCAAACGCGACCGTTTTACCTGAGGGGTGGAATTCAACACAGAAGATCGCGTCCTCGGTCAATCGCGATGAAGACGTGATCGTTCCAGTTGTCGGGTCAATCTTGTGTAATTGGCCCGAGTTGCCCACGGCAATAATCGAAGCTCCATCCGGGTTGACACTCAGCGACCGCAACTGCAAAGAGACAACCTCGATGACTCGCACTGTCGCCAACGATGCAGCGTCGAGCACGTGCACACGCCCGTCGCGCGCCGCAACGTACAACTGCTTTCCATCCTTTGCGAATCGAATCGACGATAGCGCCGCCTGCGGCTCAATCTGCCGTGCGATTGACGCACTTCCCGTGCTTGAACTTTCCGACGCCAGCAAACGCGGATCTAAAATAGCGACCGAACCTTCCATTGTGCACATCGCAAGTTTCTTGCCATCCGGGCTAAACCGAATGCTCTGGACACGCTGCCCAGGCAACGGACGGATGACTCTTGGTTCAGTAGGAGTTGTCGCAGCTTGCCCGCTCGGTGCCGCTGTGTGCATGCGAACTTCTTCGCCAAGCCCTGCGCATGCGATTAATCCATCATTTGACGCTACGGAAATCGTAAGCCCGGTTACGTTTGCAAGCTTGACCTGCGTTGATAGGTCTTGCGCTCGCATGCTCGCATAGCTCATCGTGCGTTCAGAATCGCCGAAGTACACGCGCTCCGATTTCCAGTCGAACGAAGGGTCTAGCGCGCTTTGCGTTGGACGCGTTACAGGCGTGCGCCAACCGTGCCCGGGAGTGTCCCAAACACGAATCGCCATTCCGTAATCCACAGTCAAAATCCGCTTACCACCCGGCGGCATGGTGAACAACGCAACCGCGACATCATGCCCAGATAAACTCGGCCACTCGTTCCAAGTCTTGGCATCAAAGAGCCGCAAACGAGAATCGCCGAACGAGTTCATCGCGACAATATTCCCCTCGGCATTAAGCCCCGCATTTACGCGCACGCCAAGCTTCACCGGGATCAAGCTCGCAATCGTACCGTTTGCGATAGCCTCGTGCGACAAATCAAGCGAGAACGTTGAATCATGCAACGTAACGACCGCGCTACTCATCGATTCATTCAGCACGACCCTTGGCGCAGATCGAACACCCGAAGGCGGCTTGATTGATTCAACTGGAATACAAGGCTTTTCTGCAAGCTCTGGAGCCAACAACTCACCCGTAATCGGATCGATGATCACGATCCTGCCACCCTTGGTCAAATATGCCAACACACGCTTGGTCGTGCAGTGCCACGGAGCTTGATTTGGCACAGCATCATGCAGTTCACGCACCAACTTCAACCCTGGCAGTGAGTAGATCTGTAACCCTTGCTCGATTGCATCAAAGGTCATGTACTCGCGCGATGCGTACATCGAAGGCAGTGGCAGAAGCAGATCCAGCACTGGAATCGTCGGCACGTGCGCACGCGTTGGCGTGAAGCGCGCCGCATCAAAGCCACTCCACGCAGCTAAACCACTCCCGCCAGAGGAATAGCACTCCAATTCCCCCTGCTTCCAAAACACGACATGCGAAAGGTTGAGCGAGATCGCCGTCGATTGCATGTCAGAGGGCATGCGCACTGGCAGTTCCGTAAACCTGCTCTCGCTCGCTGAATAGATCGTGAAACTCCCGTCGTCACGCTCGAAAGCAAATCCGCCATCATCGGTGGGTTTGACGTACTTGGGCTTGGGGCCAGGTACCGTTGTACGCGACAGGCACCGCGCCGGCCCTTGCAACTCCATAAACGCCCACAGACTCCGCCGCTGCGCGAGCGAGCCGTTCCAGATCGCCTTGATCGTATCCGCCTCGCGTGGCATCACTTGATCAAGTTCGGGCCACAGAATCTCTTCAGCCTTTGATCGCGAGCCCGTCGCCGCCAAGCTCCGCAGCCGCTCGATCGTGCTCTCATGAAGCGCGATAGTCAACCTTGCATTGTTCGTCAGCAGCACCCCCAGCATCGTGAGAACAAACGTAAAGACCAAAGCCGCAAACGCGTATGCATATCGATACCGCCGGATCGACTTGCGAACCACATACACGCGACTATCTCTTCGCGCGTCAATTGCTTCGCCCACCAATGTGTACCGAAGATCTCGCGCCAAATCCGCGCACGTCTGGTACCTTCGATCTGGCTCCTTGGCGATAGCCGTGCTCAGCACCGTCGCAAGATCTCGGTTCGCGCGATTTACAGGTATCCGCGCTGGCGTCGCATTAATAATATTCCATATAGTTGTTTCTAACGACCCGCGCACCAGATAAGGCAACTGCCCCGCCAACGCTTCATATCCAATTACGCCCAGCGCGTATACATCGCTGCGAATGTCTGGCGATGATCGCAACGCGCCGACCTGCTCGGGCGCTGCGTATGCCAACGTTCCCGCAAACTCGCCAGTCAACGTGACGCGCTCTTGCAGCGAATCAAGCACGCCATCGGTCCATCTCGCAACGCCAAAGTCCAGAACGCGAGGCCGTCCTGATTCATCGATCATGATGTTCGATGGCTTCAAGTCTCGATGAATCACCCCGCGCTGGTGCGCATGATGCAACGCATCGGCGATCTGCGCCAGCACACTCGCAATTACCCCCTGGTCGCGAACCTTTAAACCAGCAACCCAATCCCCAAAGCTAACGCCATCGATCCGTTCCATGATCAACGCATCGCGCCCGTCGGCGAGCGTCAACGAATCAAGTAATCGAACGATCCCCGGATGTTGAAGTGCCGCGGCGATCTGAATCTCACGAGCAAACCGCGCACACGCTTTGGGCGATGCGTTGCCAGCGTCATGAAGCACCTTGACCGCAACGCGCTGATTGCTCCCTAGTTGTGTTGCGTCATACACAACGCCCTGCGCGCCGCGCGAAATCTCAGCCTCAAGCCGATACCCCGGAACCACAGGCATGCGATAGGCCTGAGGCGTGCGCACAATCTTGTCCCGTCCAGCAAACCCCCTCGAACCCGTCTCGTCCCGATCCAACTCCTCATTTCCTACCTGAACAAGTCCACCCGTGCCCATAGACACAACCGAGCTTCCCGTAAGCACCAGCGAAAAGCGGTTGGCAAATCGAGCCGCCCGAAGAGCGGTGGCACACTGAGGGCACCTGGCAACATGGGTGATCGTGTCGGCAACAGCCGGGTCGCGCGTGGCTTCTCCCGCCGCCAGCCTTGAAAGGGCATCAATGGCTTGCGGAGTCGGGCATATTGCTGGTATAGTAGTGTCCATGTCCTTGCCATAAATAGAGTTACGACACTTTACAACCTTTACTTCGCAACCAATTCAGTTTACGGTCAATCGCAGTACACGCGCGACAATTCTTCAACTATCTCTTGTAAACGTCGCGAAACTCGGTTCTTGGATACATACACCTGTTCAACAGACATCTTGCACCGCTCGGCCACCTGTGCCGGGGGAACCTGGCGCAAGGCTGATAACTCAAAGGCGAGCAGTGTCAGGGCGGCGAACTTGGTCTCAACTTGGATTCGTTCCCATGCGTGCTCGAATGTTCGCCTTTCGAGGGCATCGTCGAAAGCGCTTGCTACGTCAAAGGTTGTGGGGTCGTTCTCGGGAATCGAGCCAGCTTTAGTAAGGTCGTAATGGTTTCGGCGTGCTCGCACAATATCGACGATTCGATGATGCGCGATGGCGATGATCCACGACGAAAGGCGTCCGCGCGAGCGGTCGTACTTACCAGCTTGGTAGTCACGAAGTACTTGCAGAATAGTCTCTTGCGCTGCGTCGGCGGCATCTGCCTCAGCCAGACCAAGCTTGAGCGCAGTAGCGAGGATCACGCCACGAAAGCGATGGTCAAAGGTTGTCCATGCGTCGGCGTCGCGACTATCGCGCAAGCGTTCAAGCAAGAGCGTTGTTGTGACCAAAGCAGGATCCGCCATGTCAGTAGTATTGCAGATTTTGAGAGAAAGTGCAGCAAGACTTCCAGAGTTGCCACGCATCCTCATTGGCGAGGTACCACGAAGTGTTGAGACCCGGGCAACCCCGCTCACACGAGAAGACACGACAATGAACCCCACTTCCACCGCATTGGCTGTACTGTCTTCATGCTCGATCGCAGCCCGCACCCGTACCTCTCAAACCGTCGTTTAGTTCGATGGCTTTTTCAACAACTCGGGTGTGTCGCAGACGACGTACACCAATGCTACTGGCCTTGGCAGCACGGCTCAGGGTTTGCAGTTCCTCGTCGGCGGCAACCCTAATGAATATCGACGCATCCGCCACCAGTTGAACGTTACTAACGCACCCTTCAACGCCGCGGTCTTCTCGCTTCATCTCAGCATCAAAATCGTTTATGACCTTAGCACACATGGCGCTATCAGCAGTATCAATTGCGGTGAAGGCTCGATCAACTTCACCCCTACAGCCGTTCTTCCAGGCAACGGCCAGGGCTCGGGCCTGTT
>JBBRGG010000031.1:0-19827 GCA_038240875.1 Phycisphaerales bacterium
CATTGTGACACACTTCGACCCATCGCGCAACGAACATGCGCCGAACAGCGCGCGAGATTTTGGCGGGATCCGTATCATACTTTCGTTGCTCGGGACGACGCTGGATGCCGGGTTTACCGCGCAGCGCTGGGAGCGGTGGCGGCCGACGGTATCGCTTTGCCAGCATGAGGACTTATCGATTGATCGGGTTGAGTTGTTGTTTCCAAGGATGGGCATGAACTTGTCCAAGCAGGTCGCTGCGGACATTAAGCAGGTGTCGCCTGGTACTGAAGTTCGGACTGCGTTGCTTGATACGCGTGATCCTTGGGACTTTGAAGAGGTGTATTCGGCGCTGCATGATTTTGCGGCGGGGTATGCCTTTGATCAAGAACGCGAGGAGTATCTGGTTCATATCACCACGGGCACACACGTGGCGCAGATTTGCTTGTTCTTGCTAACTGAGACGCGGCGATTTCCTGCGAAACTGATCCAGAGCAGCCCAACTCTCAAGTCGCGCAATCCGGTGGGTGAGTATCGCGTGATCGATCTCGATTTGTCCAAGTACAACACGATTGCGGCTCGCTTTCATCGAGAGTTTACCGACAACCTTGCCGAGTTAAAGTCGGGCATCGCGACGAGGAACGTGCGGTTTAATCGGTTGATCGAAGAGATCGAGCATGTCGCGGTGAACTCGGTGGATCCGATTTTGCTGTCCGGGCCGACGGGCGCGGGAAAGAGCCAGCTCGCGCGGCGGATCTATGAACTGAAAAAGCACAGAAGGCAGATCGAGGGTGAGTTTGTCGATGTGAATTGTGCCACGCTGCGCGGCGATACGGCGATGTCGAGCTTGTTTGGGCACAAGAAGGGCGCGTATACCGGGGCGACGGCGGATCGCGCCGGGTTGCTCAGGTCGGCGCATGGCGGGGTGTTGTTTCTGGATGAGATTGGTGAGCTTGGTTTGGATGAACAGGCGATGTTGCTGCGTGCGCTGGAAGAGAAGCGATTTATGCCGATGGGCGCGGATGTTGAGGTGACGAGTGATTTTCAGTTGATCGCGGGGACGAATCGGGACTTGCGTGCGCGGGTTGAGGAAGGATTGTTTCGAGAAGATTTGTTGACGCGGATCAACTTGTGGAGTTTTTCGCTGCCTGCGCTGAAGGATCGGCGCGAGGATATCGAGCCGAATCTGGCGTATGAGCTTGTGCAGCGCGAGAAGCGGTTGGGAAAGGCAGTACGATTTAGCACGGAGGCGAAAGAGGCGTATCTTGCGTTTGCGACATCGAAGAGGGCGATCTGGCGTGGGAACTTTCGCGATTTGTCCGCGTCGATTGCCCGGATGGCGACGTTCGCAACGTCCGGACGAATAACCGAGGACATCGTTGCGGTTGAAGTAGTACGGCTGGAAACGGCGTGGACAAGTTCACGCGCAATCGAACAGAACCTCGCAAATGGAAGCCAAGGTGATGGTCGAGGGACTGATCTGTGCGAAGCGGTGCTTGGTGCGGCGAGGGCTGCGGAGCTTGATCGGTTTGATCGGGTGCAGTTGGCGGATGTGCTCGCGGTGTGCCGGGCGAGTCGGTCTATGTCTGAGGCAGGTAGAGCGTTGTTCGCCCAATCGCGTGAGCGTAAGGCGAGTAGTAATGACGCGGATCGCCTGCGGAAGTATATGGGGAAACTCGGATTAACCTGGGAGATGGTGCACGAAGTGGTGGGCGGCTGAACCAGCACAGTCTGGCCAAGCTGAAGGACCAAGCCGAATTGGAAGAAGCGTGTATCGCCGTGTGGAACACGCTGACGAAGGAACGCGTCAAGACCCTCTGCCGCGTGGGATGGCTGCCCGATACTTAGGTGCGATTGGCCATGATGAATCGAAGCTTGGAGGGACATCGATTGCATGGGGAACCAGTAGCTGCTCCGCATCGGAAGGGAGGCGCAGGCAACCGAGGCAAAGTCACACCAGGATCGAAGCAATTATGACAGATTATGGTGGTACGTTAACGCACATGCAAAGCACCGCCACTGTGTAATTCAACCGCATTTTCTTAGCAGCCACCAGCCTCGAAAAGCGTGAAAAACGCGGCAACATCGCCACCGGTGATCCCGCCATCGAGATCCACGTCGGCACAAGCGGCACCTGCTTCGTACTGCGCAAAGAACGCCGCAATATCTCCGCCGGTGACGCCACCATCCTGATCAAAATCAGCGGCACACGCCGGGCACGTTGGCCCGCCTTGCCCGAGCGTTCCATCAACGTTGATGCGCATCGCCTTCACGTCTTGCGAGCCGAACGCGCCGTCGCTCCATGCAGAAGCGATCCAGCCTTCAGCAGGGTTGTTGATCGTTGATTGACGGCCCTTTGTCGTAGCATTGGTCGCGACTTCGAGGATTGTAGGATTCCAAGTGGGCGCGCCGCTGGCATCAAGTCGCGTCGAGAGCACGCCCATGGGCCCGTTGCCGCCGGCGTATTGGAGCCACGTCACGATCGATTGGCCTTGCACATCGTCAACGCTTACAAATGAGCTTGGGTTGCCGGTGAACGGCTGTAATATGACGCCTGCGCCGCCGTTCCAAAGGAGCGAACCAGCCGAATTGATCCGCTGTGCACCAAGGCCAAACTGAGATTGGTTCGCGTTGCTGGTTTGATATGCGAGGGTGTAATCACCCGAGATCGCGTCGAAGGCGACACTAGCAGAGAGACGCAATTCCGTCGCCACGGCGGTCGTAGAAACCGCCAGCCCGTTGGCGGCGAAACGGAAGGTGCCATTGCTATCAACGTGCTGGAGCCAGGCGTTGCGCGTCGTAGCGTTGTCATACCACGCCGCGATCGCGCCGTTATTGCCATCAGAAAGTAGCTTTGGGTAGTACGCGGTCTGGATGCCACGCTGGGGCGTCGCACTGCTTGCATAGACGTCAAGCGGCGTGCCATTGCCCCAAGACGCCGCGCCAGATGCACTCCACTTGTTGATCTTGAGGTCCTTGTGCGACGTGACAAAGTTTGTCCCCTCGGCACGCACCCACATCATGATAAACCCGTCACCCGATCGCACCATGTCCGCGGGCAGCTGCGCACGACCAATCTCGGTGAGCTGCCACGCAGGCCCAAATGTGCCATTGCTCAAGACGCGCTGGAAGTTCAACGTCGCACCAGAGCCCCAGCATACCACGCACCCGCCATCTTCGAGCGCGACGACCTGTGGCCCAAGCGCACCCGACGAACCGGGAATGAGCAAACCATCCGCGCTCGCGCCGCCCCAGTTTTTCGTCGCCACGCCGTTGGCGTTCGTCACTTTCTGAACATAGATCGCGTTGTTGTCGTATGCGACGATCGCGTCACCGGCAGAGTTCACGTCAAAGTCGATGAGGAAGGTCGCCGTGTTGGTGCGAAGCGGGCTGAGCACAGCCGCAGGCGAGAGCAACGCCGCCCCATCGGGCCCGAGCAACTGGATCGCATGCTTGTACCCCTGCGACAAACCAGCGACGTTATCGTTGTAGACTACCCATGAAGTGCCACCAGTTGCTTCGACCGGACCCTTGCCCCACAACGGACCATTCTGATCGCCCGCGCCGACGAAGACTGGAGTGTTCACCGATGTGTCGCTCGTCCACTGCGCGTTCGCCGTTGAAACGAATGCGCCGCATGCCGCGAAACCGCTAGCAACCAGGCTGAGGAGACGGGCAACGCTATTTGTACGTACGTGGCCGCTCGCGCGAGCCATTCGAATCGTGCATGCAGAAGCGAATCGACCAGAGTTTAGAATGCAGCCGGGAACCAACGATGCGAACGAGCAAGTGAAAACATCACGCATGGAAAGAACCTCCTTAACGCAGTCTACACACACAGCAGGATTTACCCTAGCAGTATATTGAAATACCGTTTGCACTATCTTTCCCGTGCATTTTTAGAGGACAATCTGCCCTCAAACCCACCTCAAAGGGCCAGAAGTCAGTCCCGTTGTGATGACGCGCGAGGTTCTTCAACAGCCTGCTAACGAGAACCACAAACGATCTAAAGTACGATGCAAAGCACGAGAGAAAACAAGAGCCTTAACACACAAGACCAGCCCACAAAGGCATCGTCAGTCAACTCACAGAACAAAAAACCGCACACATCCACGAACGCATTGAACCCCAGCGGAGAAACTAGTCCCAACGCGCTAAAACACAAGCACTACCCCGCACAATCCACACTCTATTCCCCGCATGTACATGCACTTTGCGAACTGTGGCTCAATCTTTACGCTCTCGCCACCTACTCATGTTCCATCATACTGGGACCTATTACCACAATCTCTGAAACTTCACATATTCCACTCTCGGCGCCTTCTACAACGTCCAACCCCACCACCACTCCCCATCCCCCCAAAGAACTGCGCGTAATGCCATTGAAAAAAGGAATTGTTTTACCCGGGGCGGGATTTTGCATCGCGTGCAATCATTCAGTTCACTTTCGGCTAACGCGTAACACCCTCCATCCTCTAAACTGACGAAGTATCTCGTGACTCCACATAATCGCACCTACACGAAAGCACGCTAGTGAGCAAAAAAAATCAACGCAACGCCAAACGATCATCTGCTCCCGACCCTTCCGTCCTCGCATCAAACTCCGCCCCTTCATCTTCCCCGCGCTTCGTCCCCACAGGCGAAGCCACCGCCATCATGCCCGTTCTCAATGGTAAGCTCACCCCCATCACCGTCATCGGCACCAAAGTCATACGCGATGCCCTCGATGATCTCTGCATCAAGCAAGCCATCAACGCGCGCTGCGCGCCAGGCGTCACTAATGTAATCCTCAACCCCGACGCCCATGGCGGCTACGGTGCGCCCATCGGCTGTGTCATGGTCTCTCCCACCCACATCTACCCCGGCCCCGTCGGCGTCGACATCAAGTGTTCCATGAGCCTCTTGCAACTCGATCTCCCTGAAAACGCCGTCAAGGATAAGAAAACTCGCCGCGCCTTGATCGAAGCAATCCTCGAACGCACACCCACCGGCGCAGGCAACCGCAAAGCCCCCAAGGGCCGCCACATCGACTTCGACCTAGGCCGCCGCGCAGTCACCCAAGGCGCGAGCCAAGCGGTCCTGCGCGAACTCGGCATTCCCGTCGAGTGGGCCACGCGATGCGAAGACTCTTTCCACGTCGGCCACGACGGCACCGCCGACGCGCTCTCTTCTCGCCTTAACCGCTTCACCACCACCGGCAACGGCTCCGAAATCTTCCGCGTCAAAGCCGCCCAGCTCGGCTCCTATGGCGGCGGCAACCACTTCGGCGAATGTGAAATCGTTCACATCGACGAATCCCTACACGCAAAATCCGCAGCCAACGTCTTTGGCTTGCGGGATAAGCACGTCGCCTTCCTCTCCCACTGTGGCTCGCGTGGCTGGGGCTCGCTTTTGGCCGAGGGCCAGTTCAAAGTCATGCAAAAAAAGTTCGCCGACTGGGGCATCCCTCTCCCAGGCAACGACCGCCACATGGTCCACGCGCCCTTGGGTTCACCCGAAGCCAACGCCTATATCGACGACATGTCCATGGGTGCAAATTTCGCAACTGTCAACCACATGCTCATCAACGCGCTGGTTTTAGAAGCCTTTCAGGAAGTCATCCCAGGCGCCAAGGGCAACCTTGTCTACTTCATCAGCCACAACATCGCTCGCCAGGAAGTCGTCAACAACACCAGAGCTTGGGTCCATCGCAAGGGCGCGACCCGCGCCTTCCCCGCCCAGCACCACGCCCTCAAAGACACTCCCTTCTACAACACCGGCCACCCCATACTCCTCCCCGGCAACCCCCAAGACGGCTCCGCTGTCATGGTCGCCGAACCCGGCGCATCCTTGTCTTGCTACAGCGTCAACCACGGCGCGGGCCGTCGCATGAGCCGCACTGCCGCCATTAAGTCCTTCGACCAAGCCTTCATCGATAAAAGCTTCACCGACGCCGACATTTTGACCAACTGCCGAAACTACCCGATGGACGAAGCCCCTCGCGCGTACAAAGACTTTGAAGAAGTTCTTTCAAGCGTGAAGCTCGCGGGTTTGGCGAGCGAAGTCGCACGCCTGAAGGCAAAGTTCGTGATCAAAGACGGAGACAAGGCAGATGACTGATTCACGCTTCCAGTAAAGCTCCAGTATTCATTGCGTAACCCCGCTCGCAGAGAGCGGGTTTCATTCTCTAATTACTCTCTACCTCTTTGCGTGAGTTTGATCGCAAATTCGTAATAGATGCTACTTCACTTCCGGTGGCCTCACCGTGAGCACCGCGCACGGCGCATCGCGCACCACTCGCTCGGCGGTCGCTCCCATCAGCAAATCACGCAGATTCGTCCGCCCACGCACGCCAAGCACGACCAAATCCGCATCCACACCCTTCACATATTCAATGATGCCTTGCCCATGATGCGCATGGTCCACAACATCGATCTGCGCGTTGCTCCATAATGCCTCACTTCCAAGCGTGTTGCAGAATGCGTGCAACCGCTCACGCACTTGGTTCCTCGCCGCAGCCGCGTTAAGCGTGCTCAACTGTGTCCGCGATACAAACCCGAGTAAATTTCGTGGCGGGGTGTGCACATGCACCACATGCAACTTCGCCTCATCTTGCGCCGCAACGCGAATTGCGGCGTCGACCGCCTCCTTGCTCGTATCCGAAAAATCTACGCACGCCACCACATGGCTGAAGCGTTCACTCTTGCGTTCACGCACCAGCAGCACAGGACAGTGTGCATGCCGGACGCACCCAGCGGCGACCGACCCGGCCCACGTTGATCTCCCCTGACCATGAATGCCAAGGATCAAAAGTGCCGAACGCGTTGCTGTCGGAGCACTACGCCTCGTCAACTCCGCGACGGCGTTGTTCACAACACACTCAAATGAAATATCCAAAAGCCAAGCGTATTCGAGTGCCAACGCCTTCCACTGGGTTCGGGCATCTTCAACTAGTCCGTCTTGAATCTGCATCGCAATCTGTGATAACGCCTCTTGCAAATCAAGTACGACCAACGTGTCGATCACATGAAGCGCAGAGACCTTTGCGCGATTCCACGAAGCAATCCGCATGGCCTGCGCGAGAGCATCAAGGCTGCACGCGGAAAAGTCAACCCCCGCAACAATGTGCGAAAGACGATCCATGATGCCTCTCCTGAATGTTGACCATGATCAGATAACTTGAGTTAATCGCATCTAGAGCCACTGTAGACTTATTTGTCCTCTTTGTTCCAGCTCAGATATGTTCCACATTTCTTGCGAATCAAGTTTGAGCCTTACAACCCGCGCATCCTGCGGCGACGGCCTAAATCCGGCATACGTACACACAAGATGCAGGGATTCCACTCGGTTCAAACCATGAGCTAAACAAACTATACAATCAGGCCGAAACAACCGCTGCGATGAGCAGCCCAAAGCCTGGAAATCCTAAACGCAGACATGGACGCGTGCGCTGCCAAGACATCGAGTGCAACCTCGGCGTCATTCTTGATTTGTCCGCTTCGGGCGTGCGGATTCGTAGCCGTCGATCGATGCAAAGCGGTGCGGTCTTTCCTGTGCGTTTGGTAGCCTCAGAGTACTGCGTCGAAATCCAGGCAATCGTCCGCTGGACGGCTCGAGCCGGGTTGTTCTCTTCCGAAGTCGGTCTCGAATTCATGCACGTCAATGACGACGCCAAGAAGCTATTGTGCGACATGGCGCGAAGTGCTGCTGGCAACGACACCATCGCCCGCGATGTTCGCCGACTGCGCGAAGGCGACGACCGCAAGGCTGGCTGATTTCGGTCATGACTTTGGATTAGCTACCAGCAATATTTACTGCAACCAGGTCGTCTCCAACCACTACATACACTTGTGACGTGGCTGTTTAACCAACTGCCCATCGGCTCATTTCAATCGCTTCACTGGAGCAAGCAGAATGCGAATCTCATCCAAGGCCTTCACGTTGCGTACTTCTGCAATCCTGCTCGCTAGCTGGGCTTGTTTCGCAAGTGTTTCGGCGTATGCGGCTGACCCTGCAACCAATCCGGTTACACCCGCCGCACCCAAAGTCCCAGGTGGCGAGGACTTACGCCCGAAGCTCGACGTCGGCAAGACCTTTCGATTCCGTATGGTCCTCGATTCCAAAGAGAAGCAGACCTTGCCACAGGACTCATCAGACCCTGCGGCCAAGCCCGAAACCAACGACGCCTCGCAACAACAAGACATCATCCTCAAATTGACAGTGAAAGACAGCAATGCCGAAACCGGCTCCACGCTTGAACTTGTGTACGAAAGCCTCAAGATGAGCGTAAGCAACCCGGCCCTGGGCGATATCACGTTCGATTCAACCAAAGCCGTGGACAAAAACGACCCGGCAGCCGCCGCGGTTGCGGAAATGCTCTCCTCGATTGTGGGCACGACGTTGACAATTTCGATGGATAAGGATGGCAACGTTACCAATGTCAGCGGGCCCGTTGCGGCAACCGGTGGCGGAGCTGCCGACGCCTTTACAGGTAAGGATGTTATCGGCGGACTAGTAGGCCAGATCTTTACCCTCAAAAAAGGCTCCCCGATCGTGCGAGTTGGCGAAACTTGGACCAACGATTCGGTGATGAACGCTGCATGGGGTAAGACGCGGGTGACCACGACCAACACACTGCGTTCTCATTCGGGTGGCAAGGCACTTATCGCGATCAAGGGAGCGGTCAATATGGAGCCGTCGTCGCCTGGTCAGGCGATCTCGATCACTATCAAGGATTCCAAACTCGAAGGTAACGCGACTTGGAACACCGAAGATGGCATGCTTGACGCGATGAATGTCAGCCAAACCATGTCCATCGATATCACTTCGCCAATGGGCCCAACCCAAACCACGTCGAACAAAAAGACTACAGTTACTCGAATGAAGTGAGTGCCGGGCTGAAGCGAGTTTTGGGTTGAAGCGATTCCAGAACTGAAATTTCCAGCTTGTCTTACTGGCCCATACCACACGCAAGTGGGTTGCACTAGCCTCCAAGCAGTTACCCGATACAGATGGGCGCGGGTAGGTTATTGTGTGCGCACACCCTGACACTTGCTAAACACTAGGATTTCTGTATACTGAAGCAGGTTGCTTGGTCAAGCATTCAGCTTGGGCGAGATTGCAGCGACCAAGTTCCGCGCGTGCTGTGCATTGTGATTGAAGTTGTTGTAGACAATATGTGATGCACGAGCTTCTCGGCAAGGGCTTACTCGCTTTGATTTCTGGATTTGGTTGCACGTGTACCGGCAAGAGTTTTGGTTGGTCAACTTCTCATCGAGGTCTCACCCATGGCACAGGGCTCAAGCAAGGTTTCTCTGGGCGTCGTAGTTGTTTGTTTGGCCGCGCTGGGCGGCGTGCTCTTTTATTCGATCAAGCAGCTTCCGAGCGAAGTCAATGCTACGAACGCTGGAAACGCGCCGAGCCAGCTCTTTTCGCCCGCAGAGCGTGGCGCGTTAAACGAAGTGCTCGCGGGAATCAAGGCCGGGTCACCAGTCGATGCGGTTGCGTATGGCGGGCAACATGCTGGGTTGTCTGCGATGATGATCGCAGCACTGCACTCCAAACCCGACATCATCAAGGCATTGGGAGACGCGAAGGCCAACGTCAACTTGCGTGGCCCCGACGGCAAGACAGCGCTCATTTACGCCGCTGGCTGGGGAAACTCAAGTACGGTCAAGAGCTTGCTCGATGCCAACGCGCGAATCGACGAGCGCACCGATGACCGCTGGACCGCGCTCATGATGGCGGCGGGTCGTGGCGAAGATGCATCGGTCAAGTTGCTGGTGGACTCAGGCGCTGACATCAACGCCAAGAACCGCTGGGGCCAGACTCCAATGATGGCGGCGGCTCGCTCGGGTAACGTTATGAAAGTTCGCACGCTTGCGCAAGCAGGTGCCGACGCGAATGCCATTGACTCAACGGGCGCAACTGCGCTGAGCCTTGCGTGCACAACCGCAGGCCATGCCGAGTTGATCGCCGAACTTGCAAAGGCTGGCGCTGAGGTCAATGGATCGGACAACGACGGCGTGACGCCATTGATGCGAGCAGCCGACACGGGCGACATTGAGATGGTTCGCGCGGTGATCGCGCAGAAAGCCAACGCCAAAGCCAAGGACCGCTCGGGTCGCACGGCTTCAGATTGGGCCAAGGCTCGCGATGATGATTCGGGCAAGGCAATTGTCACGCTGATCGACGCGACGGAATGATTTGAAATAACGCCTCTGGCAAGCGAACCATTCAAACAACATTGAGCGCCCCGCCTGGTAACCCAACCAGTAGGGCGTTGTTGCTTGCTACAAGCCTTGCGGCTTAACCGGCTACGCTTGCGCATGGCACACACCGCGCAGACCTATCTCGTGACCGGGGCGAATCGTGGTATCGGACTTGAGCTCGTGCGTGCGCTGCGAGCGCGAGGCGACACTGTTTACGCGACCACACGCAGCGGCAACGATGCGGACCTTACCACGCTTGGCGCGAATGTCATTGCGCTTGATCTTTCGGACTCGGCTTCGATCACAGCACTTTCAGCAAAGCTCGAAGAGATCGCGCTGGATTGCGTTATTAATAACGCCGGGGTCAGCAGCGACGCAAAGACTCTTGAGCAGGTCACGCTCGCAGAACTCACGCGGGTCTTCACTGTGAACGCTTTCGCGCCAATTCTGGTAGCACAGGCAGCCAAAGCGGCATTGGCACGCGGATCGCGAAAGGTCGTCTGTAATATTTCGAGCCAGCTTGCAAGCATCACCAACAACACGGGCGGCTCGACATACGCGTACCGCGGGAGCAAGACCGCGCTTAATCAAATGAACATGAGCCTGGCTAATGAACTGCGCGGAGAAGGATTTTGTTGTATCAGCGTGCACCCGGGTTGGGTTCGCACGGACATGGGCGGCGAGAAGGCGCCGATGCTGCCGCCGCAATCTGCGGCACACATAGTCACGTTGATCGATGGCGTGAAGGCGGAAGACTCGGGCAAGTTCTTCAACTTTGACGGCGCGAAGATGCCTTGGTGAGTGAGCGTTTGGCGAAGGCGATTAGCTTGGTTTCTTGCGTTTGAGTTCGCGTACGACGGCAGCTTTGGGGTCGCTTCTTTCGATGACGTGGGGTACTACAGAGCGCTGCCATTGGCGGGCGCCGCGGTTATCGACGTTGCCCTTCCCGCCACGGCCGTCGCTGCTGCCGGCGTCGGCACCTTGGGGCACGAGAAGATCAAAGCCTGCAACGCGGAGAACCCAATTGCCAGTGGGGTTGCCTTGGAGATCGCGCTGGAGGGAGACTTCGCGCGTGAGCATGGGCTTACCGGCGGTTGGCTCGCCAATGACTGTCACGCGGCTACTGCGCTTGAGGGCGGCGACGAGAGCTTCGCTGCTCGAACTCGTGCGTTTGGAAGTGAGCACGATGACCGGGCCATCAAAGCGTGTGGGCGTGGAGATGGGCATGATGACGATTTCTACGCCATCGGAAGTGTGCATTTTTTCGCGAAGATTGGCGTAATCAGAGAGGTCGCGCAGCTCGAAGCGGTCAAAATCGTGGCTTGCGCCAATGGGGATTTGACGGAGTTTGCCGCCGACATAAGCGCCTGCGTTCAAGGGTTCGGCGATAATCCACTGAGCAACACGGAATGCATCGACTTCGATTCCTGAGCTTGTGCGAAGGTCGATGACGAGGGCCTTGGGTGGGTACTGTGCTTGTAGAAGGGCTTGGAGTGTTTCTCGAAGAGAATTTTGGAGCGTCACATTGTTGCGAATTTCGGGAGGCACATTGGTATTTTCGGATTGACGAAAGTTTATGCTCGGCGCGATCAACGCCTTGGTAAAGGCATCATCCACCATCGCGGCATTTATGAACGCGTCGAAGCGGATGAAGGTGGCGTCGGGGACTTTTTCATCTTGTGAAACAACCCACGTAGTTTCCTTCGCGGCTTGCTTTGTCAGCAGGGAAAGAGACTCTTGCGAGGGGCCCTTGGGAAAGATGATGGGCATTTGGAAAGTGATGTGCTTGCGAGCCGCTGCTGCCCCGGCGAACATGAACTCGAGATCATCGCGGGCACGCGATGCACCCAGGGCAACGTCATCAAAGAAGGGCTTGAGGGCTTGGGGCTTTGCGAGCGCTGGGTCATAGAGCGCGCTAGGCATTTCGCTCGCAATTGCGGCGGCCAGAGCATTGTAATCGTCATGATGCGAGTTAGTGATCCCCACGGGCTTGACGGTGAGGACGCCAAGAACTCGGTCATCGCGAAAGACAAGCTCGACAGGCGCGCCAGGGCTTGCGATGCGGGTCTTGATTCGTAAACGCGAGAGCGTGGCTGGGCCGATGGAGCCTTCGCCCGGTCGGAGGGCTGAAGAACTAGCATTGGCCGATTTTGTCGGAGTTTGGGAAGAGTTTGTTGCAGCGGGTTGTTCGCTTGTATTAAGGCTTGATAGCGCGAGTTCGGGCTGCTGAACTGGTTGCAGGCTGTTCCATGTAAGAATCATGCCACTAGGAAAGATGAATGGGGCAAGAAGCGGGCCGACGTTTCCTTCCATGCCGCCGACGAGCGACCACGCGACGTTGGGTGGCGTATTAGCCTTGAAGCCATCGGCGGTCGGCTGGGCAAACATCCGTGCGGAAACAGGCGCGAACCAGCGAGTATGAAGCGTGATGATGTACTCGCCATCCCAAAGGCCTACGGGTGTAGAGTCAGTGGTTGAACCAGATTGAACGTGCATCGACGGCTCGGCAACAGAATTACTCGCGCCAAGCTCGCCCGCCTTCGACGAAGTCGCTGCAGTAGATAGAGATGACAGAGTTGCCACGCTTTGAGAGGCGGCATTCTGGACTTGGGTGGTGCCTTGCATTGGCGCGATCTGTGCTCGCGTCACCGCCAATCCCGCATCGCTTGGCTTGGCTGGCGTAGCACAACCGACAGAGAAGATCACGACAGCGGGAACCGCGAATAGGAGTAATGCACGCATACACCATTATTCGTCGGTCCGAGGCTCGGCGTTTCAGGATTCGTGCGCGAGTTTATCCACGACATGTACCCGGAAATACGCGAACGCCATGGCCAGCGTGATGAATTGGCACGCGAGGATGGCATAACTCGGCCCGCCGAACCATTCCCATTGGTTCACAAAAAAGTCGCGGGTCCAGGGCGTGTTGATCATCGGCGTCGCCAGAATCGCGAGAATGACCAAACCAACAACGGTCCATGCGCGAACGCGCGTGGGAGCCGCAATCGCGAGAACTACAGCAAGCGCGATCAAGGGTATAAGCATATTAAAATGCCGCTTTTGTGCCTGCGGGCTAAACACAACCATCGCCGTCGACACGCCGATGGCTTCGGCGGTCACGAGCCAAGCCGGAGTTCGCTTTGGAACACTCGCGAAAAACCACCAAAGGCGTTGGCGATTGCGCCGGTAGATCGCGGCGCAGATGGCTATGCACACTGCAGCGACGCTGAATATGGCACAAGCAACGGCCCACTTTGGCGCGTGCGTGTCTCGGACGACGCGAGCAATTCCACTAGGGATCGAGAAAGAAAAGTCGGCGTCCATAGGCCAAATGTTGGCGGGCGCGGTTGGTGCACTCTGATCAATCAGCGAATCCTTGAAGCGTGCAGGATCCGCGACTTTC
This sequence comes from Phycisphaerales bacterium, assembly GCA_038240875.1. Lineage (GTDB taxonomy): Bacteria > Planctomycetota > Phycisphaerae > Phycisphaerales > UBA1924 > JBBRGG01. The sequence goes on from JBBRGG010000031.1 coordinate 13,573, forward strand.
GACGCGAGCATGGTGGATACGCCACGCACGCTCGACCCCAGAAACTCAACATTGCGATGCCAACCAACTTGGAGCGCGGGCATGAGTAAGAGCGCGACGAGCACAACACACATGCTCGCCGCCGAACGCCAGTTTCCGCGCGCGATGAGGTACAACAGAAACAGAATCGGAAGATATTTGAGCGCCGCAGCAACCGCCAGACACGCCCCGGCGAGAGCTGGTTTCAAATGAAGCCAGCGGATGCCCAGGACTACGCCAAGCATGATGAGAAAGTTGCAGTTTCCCCATTCCAGTTCATTGCGAAAGCCATCGGCGAGGATCCAGAAAACGACGCAGCACGCGAGGGTTATCTTGCTCCAATGCCAACGAACACCAAGCAGCCTGGTCGCGGTGTCAACGCACAACCAGCACAAAGCCGCCGCGAGAATCGCATTTACGCCGACCCAGATCTGTGCTGCGAAGACTGGCTCTAACCACGCCAAAGGCTGCATCAAAAACGCGAGCAAAGGCGGATAGATATATCCCGGATCGCCGACGGCGTAGATATCAAGTCCCTTTGGCACAGCTTGGGCGGCATAATAGAAATCAAAGAAATCGACATGAGGCTGCGTGCCGACTTTAAGGCCTCGCGCAACCAGCCAGACCATAACCCCCGCGCTGATCAACATCGCGACGACCGCGATGCGGCGAACGTGGATTGAAGCCTTTGAAGCTTGCTGCATAATAGTTGCAGAGTAGCGAAACTTGGAGACTTAATCTTACATGGTTTCGAGAGGATTTCACACCTCTGGTCTTGCCGCGTCACAAGGAGCACCTCCTATACTCGACGCCGTTTCCCCGGCCCCAGCTGTCTACTGGGCCGTCGGCAGGAGATTCTTATGCTTATTCGTACCCACACCTGTGGCCAGCTTCGCGATGTCAACGTCGGGCAGACCATCCGTCTCAACGGCTGGGTCAATTCATACCGCGACCATGGCAACCTAATCTTCATCGACTTGCGCGACCGCTACGGCCTTACGCAGCTCGTCTTTGACCCAACCGATGGCGGCGAAACCAGCCTCATGGGCGGCGCCGACAAGCTTCGCCTTGAAGATGTTGTCGCGTGCGAAGGCTCCGTGCGAGTTCGCATCGGTGGCGAAAACCCCAAGCTCGCAACGGGCAAGATCGAGATCGTCGTCAGCAAGCTCGAAGTGCTTTCCAAGAGCGATACCCCACCCTTCTTGCCCGAAGATCCAACCGCGGATGGCAAGATCAAGCTCGCCAACGAAGAGCTGCGCCTCACGCACCGCTACCTCGATTTGCGGCGCCCGCGCATGCAATCCATCCTGCAAACGCGGCATCGCATTTATCAATGCACCCGTCGCTACTTCGATGAGAATGGCTTTCTCGAAATCGAAACCCCGATCCTCTACAAGAGCACGCCCGAAGGCGCACGCGAATTTTTGGTGCCAACCCGCAAGACGCCTGGCGCGTTTTACGCGCTCCCACAAAGCCCGCAGCTTTTCAAGCAGATTTTAATGGTCAGCGGCTGCGATCGGTACATGCAGATCTGTCGCTGCTTCCGCGACGAAGATCCGCGTGCGGACAGGCAGGCCGAGTTCACGCAGATCGATCTTGAAATGTCCTTCGTTCGGCGCGACCAACTGATGGAGATGATGGAAGGGTTTGTTCGTCGCCTATGGAAGGAGATCGCGAACGTCGATGTGCCGCCGCTGCTGCGGATGAGCTATCGCGACGCGATGGAAGACTATGGCATCGACCGCCCCGACACGCGCTACGACCTCAGGATCAAGGACATCTCGGAGTTCGCCGGGACAATCGACTTCGGAGTCTTCAAGACCGCGCTCGAAAAGGATAAGGACCGGCCTCGCTTCAACAGCAAGCGTGGCGTGGTCAAGGCTATTCGCGTGCCCGGCGGCGCCGACAAACTCACACGCAAGATCACCGATGGGTACACCGATCTGGTCAAGGGCTTTGGTGCGGGCGGGGTCGCCGTCGTCAAGGTCATCAAGGGTGAAGATGGCGCGGCGAAACTCGACACGGGCATCGCCAAGTTCCTCGAACCCAAGAAGGCCGAGTTCCTGTCGCTCTTAAACGCGCAAATCGGCGACACGATCCTGTTCGTGGCCGACGCGTATTCGATCGCGACCAAATCCATCGGCGAGCTTCGCGCTAAGGTCGCCCGCGACATGGACCTAGTTCCCAAGCCCGGCGCCGAGGGCGGACCGTGGAATTTCCTGTGGGTCATCGACTTTCCCATGTTCGAGAAGAACAAGGACACGGGCAAGTGGGTCGCAATGCACCACCCCTTCACCGCGCCGCGCGACGATCAGCGTGACCTCTTCGTCAACGCCGACGTCGATGATGAAGTCGCCATCGAGTCAATCGTGTCGGCTGGGTACGACATCGTGCTCAACGGCCAGGAAATCGCTGGCGGCTCGGTGCGCATCCATGACCGCGCGGTGCAGTCCAAGGTCTTCCAGTTGTTGGGGCTCACGCCTGAGCAAGCCAAGGAAAAATTCAGCTTCTTGCTGGAGGCGTTGTCCTTTGGTGCGCCGCCTCACGCGGGCGTCGCCTTTGGATTAGACCGACTAGTCATGAACTTTGTCGGCACCGACAACATCCGCGACGTCATCGCCTTTCCCAAGACTCAAATCGGGTCGGACCTGATGACCCGGGCCCCTAGCCTGGCGACCGAGGCGCAATTGCGCGAAGTGCATGTACAGACGGTGCTGCCGCCGGAGCCTGCGAAAACGTGATGAAGTGCTAGGCGTTCGTGCAGCGTAACGCAGCACATTCCGAAAGTCGGTATTCTGCCACAGCGTTGGCCTTTGTTTGTGTGTCCGAGTTTGGGTTTGTCTTCTTTGCGTGGAGCCTTTCATGCGGCTGGACTATTTCCAGGTCGATGCCTTCACCGATCGCCCCTTCACCGGCAATCCCGCCGCGGTTATTCCATTGGACTCCTGGCCAGATGATGATGGCTTGCTGCAAGCAATCGCCGAGGAAAATAACCTCGCCGAGACGGCGTTTTTGGCCAAGCAAACACGAACCGTTTCCGACTCGGGCTCCGAAGCCAGTCCCGAATCGGTATATCACATCCGATGGTTCACGCCGACGATGGAAGTAGACTTATGCGGGCACGCGACCCTCGCCGCGGCCCACGTTCTCTTCGACCACATGGGGCACAAGGGCGATGTCGTTAAGTTCGCGACCAAGTCCGGCGAGCTTGTGGTGACGCGCGAAGCTGCGGCCGCTCGCGCCAAGGTTGGTTCGCAATTGGCCGGACCAGAATCTCGCCTCGCGATGGACTTTCCGGCTCGGCCTGGGCATGCTGTGCTTAATATGCGGACGCTTGCTGCGGCTCTTGGTGTGCAACCAGTCGAGGCGTACGTCGCGCGTGATTACATGGCAGTGTTGGAAAGCGAAGAACAAGTCCGCGCCGTTCGCCCTGACATGGACAAAATCCTCGCGCTGGATCGATTCGCCTTAATGGTGACGGCGAAAGGTCGCGACTGTGATTTCGTTTCACGGTTCTTCGCGCCCGCCGCTGGCATTCCCGAAGACCCGGTTACCGGAAGCGCGCACTGCACGCTGATTCCATACTGGGCTCGCGTGCTTAATAAGCCGACGTTGATCGCCAGGCAACTTTCCCTTCGCGGCGGCACGCTTTACTGCACGGATAAGGGCGAACGAGTCTCAATCGGTGGGCACGCTGTCACGTACATGACCGGACAAATCCATCTGTAAACCTGCACAAGGCTATCACCTCAACTCTTTCATTTCGAGCGCCCTTCGCTCTCTCGTGAGCAATCAATAGCAGCATGTTCTTGCGTATAGTCGCGCGATGCTTCAAACTCAATCTCCTGAGGCGCGGATGTCTTCTCCAACTCCCCAACTATCCACAGCGGCCCAGCGGCGAGCCACCGCGCTCACGCACCCAGCCCAACTGCCGATTATCTCTCCTTCCATCCTGTCGGCGGACTTTGCCCACATGGGCCGTGATTGTGCGCACATCGTTGCCCTAGGCGCAGAATGGCTCCACCTCGATGTCATGGACGGGCACTTTGCCCCCAACCTCACACTCGGGCCGGACATGTGCAAAGGGCTTCGGCGGGCATTGCCCAATATCTTTCTTGATGTCCACCTCATGGTCACGGACCCTGCGGCGTACATCGCTTCGTTCGCGGCTGGTGGAGCCGACATGTTCACGTTTCACGTTGAAGCGACCGGACCTAAAACCGCCGAAGTTATCACCCGTGTCCGGGATGCCGGCATGGCGGTAGGAATCGCCATCAACCCGCCGACGCCTGCGGAAGGGGCGTTCCCATATTTGGAAGCGGTTGATATGGTGCTGGTGATGTCGGTCAATCCTGGGTTCTCTGGACAATCGTTTATCGAAAGCATGCTGGATAAGACCGCTGCGATTCGCGCACGCTTGTGTCCCACCCAGCGACTAGAGATGGATGGAGGGATAGGGCCCAAAAACGCAGGGCAGGTTCGAGCGAGTGGGTGCGACGTTTTGGTGGCAGGTTCGGCGCTCTTTGGCGTACCGCTTGATCAGCAAGCCGACGTGATCCGGCAACTGCGTGGGCACTGAAAGCAGATCTGCTGCAATTCGCATGCTGCCAACATGTTGCCCACAGATTGGCCGAGCATAGTTTACCTATTATCGCTTAGCTCACGGGAAAGCATGTACGATAGGTTCATGTACGGTAATGCTGAGTGGCATTACTCTCATGCTGCTATAATGTTTCCTATACAAGAGGCCAGTTCGGGAGGGGGTACCAGGAAGGGTGCGACGTCCCAAGCTGGGCTACGCCGATGACGGCATCGGTTGCGGTAGGAAGTATTTGCCCATGACCAAGATTCGAGCTTTGAATTTACTAGTTTTTCGAGCTGGGCCAACGGTCTGGGATGCGCAGGGTCTGGTGTCGGGGTCGGCGGATATGCCGCTGATTCCTGAAGCCTTGCACCTAGCCAAAGCAACATTTGCGTGTCTGAACGGGACAGCTTCCAAGGTCGCGGCGGTCTGCTGCGGGCCAGAAGAAGCGTGTGTGAAGGCAGCAGACCTCTTCGCGGCGTATTGCGGCGTGCAAGAGTTGGTCGATAAAGGACTTCAGGAAGTGAGCCTTGGACTTTGGGAAGGCCTGCGCGAAGGCGAAATCTCGCATCGCTATACATCTCTCCACCGGCAATGGCGGCAGGATCCCTTTTCGGTAGTGGTTCCTGAATCCGAAGGCTTTGAAAAAGCGTCCCGGCGCGTCGTACGGACGCTTCTGAAATTGATGCCCAAGCGTGCCGCTATGCTGAAGCGTTCGCTCTTGCAAGCGCACATACCACGAGGACTTGGAACAGGTTTAGTCGGCGGGCTTGCGGCGGGCGAATCGCCTTTGATTGGCGTCGTGGTCCGACCATGGATCTTTGGAATGCTGGTGGCTGGATGGATGCCTGGGTGTGTTGATGCAAATGGCCGCGATCCGTCCATGGTTCGAGATTGGGCAATGGGCTCGGAACGAATGCGGCAGGTTCGGCTAGTTCTTGACGCTCAAGGCTCTGGAAAGCAGAACAACGCACAACGCCTATCAAGTGGCCCGGAAGATGCGCACGCCCAGAGGACTCTTGAAGCAACATGAAACACCAACCTTATGCTATTTTACACATCGCTTCTCCTAACAACGCTACTCATGGATGAGAAGGTGTTGATGTTCAGAATCGGCTATTTTACACGTTCAAGGATGACCCGCTATGGCCACTACACCCAACGTCACGCGAATGAATGAGGCAAAGCCCAACATGACCATCAACGAAAAGACAATTACCAAGACGACTGACACATCTGATCTCGCGAAGTTTCCACCGGCTTCTGGAAGCTCTACATTTGTTTCAGAAAGTGGCACCGACAGTGGCACGCCTGCGGCGGAGATCCGCGTCGTTAGCGAATTTAAGACCTGGGGCGAAGCTAGGCCCCAGCGCAGGAGCACGATCCCCGAAGGACTTTGGCTTCGCTGCCAATCATGCTCCAAAATGATATATCGCAGGCATCTTGAATCGAACCTGCATGTTTGCCCGGAGTGCTCGTTCCACAATCGCATCTCGGCGACCGAACGCGTGAACCAGCTCGCCGACTCAGGTTCGTTTCAGGAAATGTTCGCAGGACTGCGGTCCAATGACCCGCTCAAGTTCAAGGACTTGAAAGGGTACAGAGAGCGGCTGGTCGCCGAGCAAGCCAAGACTGGAACGCTCGACGCGGTCAAA
>JBBRGG010000032.1:0-19681 GCA_038240875.1 Phycisphaerales bacterium
CCAGATCGAGGTCCAGATCGAGGTCCAGATCGAAATATGAGGCGGATTCCCAACACACTCGCGCGTGGCGGGCCAAAGCAGCCTGCAGTGAACGCCCCAGTGGCAGGGTCTACATCTACGTCCCTAGCGCCACCCACGCCACCAATCACGCCAGCTACTTCCATTGCGCCCGCAGCCCCCGCACCGCGCGCACCAGAAAGCGGACTCGAAGGACGCCAACGCGGCGGCCAATCTGGTTCTCAAACTGGAAACCAAACTGGAAACCAAGCTGGAAACCAAACTGGAAATCGTGGCAGTCGCGAAGGCGGGCCAAACCGCGTAAATTCAAACGCTCGTGATGGCAACAACAAGGGGCCAGGAACTCGTGATTCGAATCAGCGCAACTCCAATCAGCGCGATTCGGGCCAACGTGATTCAGGGCAGCGCGACCACTCGCGTGATCAATCTTCGCCACAAGGCTCTGTGCCCATGGCTCGCGAAATTAAGCCTTTGCCCGCCAAGCTGTCAACTTCTACTTCGTCGCCCGCGTCCGCTACTACTACTCCTTCACCCGCCGCCCAAGAGGCGAAGGCGCCAGCCAACAAGCCGCGGACGCTCTATGGCAACGCGAAACGTAAACTCAATCCTTCTGAGCTTAACAAGAGGCCCAAGCCGGAGTAAGTCCTTGATTACGATCTCGGCTCTGTTAGCGCTTTGATTCATGCTCCCTAGGCGGCATGTCCCACACGACACGCCGTCGCTTACTGAACTTTCTCGTCGCAACGAGTATCTCTTTTCTATGGCTATCCGCCTCATCATCCTCGGCTCTACCGGGTCCATCGGCACGCAAGCGCTCGAAGTCGTGCGCCATCTCAACGTGCTGCACGATGCTGGGACATACGCACATCGTTTCGACGTTGTCGGGCTCGCAGCTGGCAGCAACGTGTCGTTGCTGCGCGAACAAGCACTCGCGTTTGGTGTACGCGAACTCGCGTGCGCTTCGCCCGATGGAAATGGCTCGCGTGAAGCCGCTACTTACTCGATGCGCGTCGGCGAAGCGGCGGCGGAACAACTCGTTCGCGAGGTTGAATGCGACATCGTACTCGCGGCGGTTGTGGGCGTGGCGGGGCTTGCGTCAACGCTTGCGGCGGTGGAGTTAGGCCGAGCAATTGCGCTGGCAAATAAAGAGACGCTTGTTGCCGCGGGGGATCTTGTAAGCAAAGAGTGCGCACGCACGGGGTCGCGATTACTCCCGGTCGATAGCGAGCACGCCGGGATATTTCAGGCGCTTCGCGGTATCACGCATGGGTCGAACGATCAGAGCTTGAAATTAGCTGCACCGCCATTTCCTCGGCACAAAGTTAGTAAAGTCGATGCACTGAAAGCCATTGCGCGGATCACGCTTACGGCTTCGGGTGGCCCGTTTCGCACATGGCCAATTGACACGATCCAGTCCGCAACGCCCGCGCAAGCGCTCAATCATCCAACGTGGCGCATGGGAAGCAAGGTTACGATCGATAGTGCGTCACTCATGAACAAAGGGCTTGAAGTTATCGAGGCGCACTGGCTCTTTGGGCTTGATGCCGACAGCATCGGTGTGCTCGTGCATCCGCAATCAATCGTCCATGGCATTATAGAGCTGCGCGATCATTCGCAGCTTTTTGCGTGTGCCAAACCAGACATGAAAACGCCGATCCAGCAAGCGTTGACGTGGCCAGCGTGCGTCGTTGGCGCGGGGGCAAGGTTGTCGCACGCAGACCTTGTGAAGCTGGAGTTTGAGCCGCCGGACCACGCCCGGTTCCCGTGCTTGAATCTCGCGTACGACGCGCTTCGCGAAGAGGGCACGCTCGCGGCAACAATGAATGCTGCGAACGAAGTAGCCGTGGGCGCGTTCCTGGCTGGCGGGGCCGGAGCGCCACGATTTGGCGAGATACCAAGGCTGATCCACGCCGCGATGGAACAGGTTGGATCAAGGCCGATGCGCTCGCTAAGCGATGTGTATGAGGCGGATCGGTTGGGACGTCAAGCCGTGGAGGGGATGTTGTGGGCCCAGCGGGTTGTAGGATAATCGACGCGCTAAGCCGACGTAAAAACTGATAATATCGAATGGGGGTAAAGTCGAATCGAGTAAAATCAAATGATTGAAATCAAGTGTTTCTCGGGCGAGCACGACGGCGTGCGCTCCGGTACGCTTGGGTGTGCGCAGCATACCCACAGCCATCTTGAAGCGATTGGTCGAAGCCGAGAGGCTCTTTGACGCGCAGCGATTCCAAGCCGCGCGGCCGATCTACGAATCGATTTTGAAACAGATGCCAGGCCAGATCAACGCGCTCTTGATGCTGGCACGTATCCGCATGATCGCTGGCGAACACGCCGGGGCGTTGGAATTGGCGCGCAAGGCAATCGCGGTCGAGCCAGAGAATGCGGGCGCACAGGTGTGCCTAGGTTCTAGCTTATTAGCGATTGGAAACGCCGAAGAATCAGCGAAGTGGCTCGAAAGTGCGTTATCGCTTGGCTACAACGGGAGCGACGCGTACGCAACGTTGACCAGTGCATGGTGTGCGCTCGGTCGCGAGGGCGATGTGGTTGTGCTCACGGATGGAATCGACGCCGAATCGATCGCGCGAGAGCCAACGCTTGCACTCAACCGCGGATCAGCGCTTCTCACGCTGGGCAAGGTCAACGAAGCAATCGCGACGTACGCGCAAGGCGTAAAGGTTCATCCGGGTGACTGGCTTCTGCGCTCAACTTTGCTCACGAGCTTGAACTACACGGAAGACGCCTTGCGCGAAGACGTAACCCGCGCACATGCAGCCTTTGGAACCGCACTCGACGCGGCTAACCCGCCCGATCTTGATACGGCCATCGGCGTGATGGTGCGCGTGCCCGATCCAGCGCGCGTACTTCGCGTTGGGCTGCTTTCACCCGATCTACGCGACCATTCGGTGGCGTGGTTTGTCGCACCGCTGCTAACGCACATGGACACATCGCGAGTGCGACTGGTCTGCATCTCGACCTTTGGCGGCGATTGTGCGGGAGATGCGATCACGGCACGCCTTCGATCATTTACAATGGCTCAGGGTGGCGAATGGGTCGATGTGCCCGCCGCATCGCCGATTGATCTTGCGACAAAGCTTCGCGCGCTCAAGCTTGACATACTCATCGAACTTAGCGGGCACACACATGGCTCGCGGTTGCGTGCCTTGTCGATGCGCGGCGCACCGATCCAGATGACGTACCTCGGGTATCCAAACACTACGGGCGTCAGCCAGATCGACTATCGAATCGTTGATTCCATAACCGATCCACCGCCCGATGCGGATCATTTCGCAACGGAACAATTGCTTCGCTTGGACCCGTGCTTTGTATGCTTTGGGGCAAACGAGCTGGGCCAGTACGCATCACCACTAGATAAATCTCGTGCAAGAATTGGCGTGAACGGCAGACCGATCACGTTTGGTTCGTTCAATGCGGTGCAGAAAGTTGGGCCACGTGTGCTCGCTCTTTGGAGACGCGTGCTAGATGCCGTTCCAGGTTCAAAGCTTGCGCTCAAAGGGCTTGCGCTCGGGCACGCGGCGGCAGCCGATGCGCTCTGGGCAAGGATCGCGGCGGCGGGCATTGATCGCTCCAGGGTCGATCTTTATCCGCCCGATGCGCGGCGCGAAGATCACCTCGCGCGATACGCCACCATCGACATCGCGCTCGACACGTTTCCATACCACGGCACAACGACAACGTGCCAGGCCTTATCGATGGGCGTGCCCGTGGTGACGTTGATGCGTGGGCGGTTCACTGTTAAACGCAGCTGGCTGCCGGGAACTTGTGGCAGACAGTGAAGATGCGTTTGTGCATATTGCGAGCCAACTCGCGCTCGATAGCGATTTGCTTTCTGCCACTCGCTCGCGACTCGTTGCGGGTTTCGCTACTTCTACGCTATGTGATGGGGCAGGATTATGCGCACGTTTCGAGTCGTTACTGCGTGGTGTCTGGGCGACATGGTGCACTGCAAACCCGACTGGATTCTCAATAATGAGTAAAACAGCAAAGGCTAGCGAGGTTTCGTCCGGGGATTCCGCATGAGTGCCGCTGGCCAGCGTAAAGCAGAAGAAGCGTTCGCGCTAGCAAGTCGCGGCGAAGCGGCAGCCGCTCGCAAAGTACTGGAAACATATTTGCGTGTGCGCAGCGGGGATAGCGTTGCACGGCTTGCGCTCGCGCGGATTCTTTACGAAACACCTGCTGCCAAAGTAGATCGCGACGCCAGCCTTGCCCACTTTGAAGCCGCAGCAAACGCGAGCGATGATCCGCACGAAGCGTGGTATCACCACGTCGTGGCACTCATGGGGATGGACCGAACCTACGCCGCGTGGATGCTGTGTGATGCGGCTTTGCAAAGGTATCCGAATGATCCGATGTTCCTGCTCATGCGGGGGCAGGCGAAGGTCGCGTGTGGCATGAGTGGGCTTGCGCTGGATGATCTGGCTGCTGCGCAGACGGCATACCCAAGCGCCGCGGCGCTCATGTCGATCGCGAATATTTCGCTCTATGCGTCGAACGTATCCGCGGAAACGCAGCGTGACCACTTCGTTGCGCTGGGGCATGCGCTCGAAACGGACGCGAATGTGCGCACGCCTGAGGTATCCATAGATCGAGCAATCACTCGTGCGAGCACGCGCGCGAAGGGTAACGCAACTGTGGTTGCACTTGTTTCGCAGGACTTTCGCGAGCACCCGGTGGCGTGGTTCATTGAATCGCTTCTCACGCATGCTGATCCAGCGCGACTGGCATTTGTCCTTGTGCATACTGCTCCAGCACAGGATTCTGGAACAGAGCGACTGCGTTGTCTGGCCGCGCGATTTGAAGGTACTTCCGGGTCGAGCTTTCATGATGTGCACGCGCTCGACGATGTGGCACTGGCCACGTTTGTGCGCACGCTTCGGGTTGATCGTGGGCAAAGAGTCGATGTTGCGATCGATCTGGGCGGGCACACTGTTGGCGGCCGACTAGGCGCGTTTGTGCATCGACTTGCGCCGATCCAGGCGACGTATCTCGGGCACCCGGTCACTACAGGGCTTCGCGCAATTGACATTCGGATCGTTGATTCGCTCACCGATCCTGTGGGCAGCGAGCACTTAAGCACAGAGCGTCTGGCTCGGCTTGATCCGTGCTTTGTGTGCTATGGACCACCGGCGGGCGCGCTGGTGTTGGCGCGGAGCGAATCGCCGACGATTCGATTTGGCTCATTTAATGCGATCACGAAAGTGTCCGACGTGTGTGCCTTGCTTTGGTCGCGGGTGTTGCTTGCGAACCCGGGCTCAACGCTGGTGTTGAAGGGGGCGACGCTGGCCGAAGCTTCGCTGCGTGCGTTTACGCGCGAGCGATTTGTGAAGCTGGGCATCGACGAAAGTCGGGTTCAGATTTTTGAGCCAACGACGACAATAATGGAGCACCTTGCGGGGTATAACGCCATCGACATCGCGCTTGATACGTTCCCATACCACGGCACAACAACGACATGTGAGGCGATGTGGATGGGGGTGCCTGTGGTTTCGCGGCTCGGCGATCGTCACGCTTCACGCGTGGGGGCGACGCTGCTCAACGCGGTTGGGCTTGGCGATCTGTGTGCGAAGAACGACGACGAATTCGTAGCCAGTGCTAGTGCGCTCGCGCGCGACGCAATTCGGCGAAACACGCTTTCAGGAACGGGGCTCGATTCACTTCGCGCGCGGATGGCAAGGTCGATGCTGTGTGATAGCGCGGATTACGCCAATCGCTTTACGTTAATGATTGAAGGGCTTGTTCGCGAATACGATGAGCGTCTGGCAGACGAAGCCTCTTGAGCTCGAGTTACGATTTGAAGCAGTTTGAGTTTGATCTTGATTCGAGTACGCAATGAGTACACAGGCGGATTCGCTCGTCGAAAGTAGAAGTATAAACCCTCTCTCAAAGAGTGCGGGTACCCAAGGCCTTACGAGTTAAAGACGACGATTCGCATGACTACACGCGGGTCCAACTCGAGCGGAGCAGCGCCCGGATCGTTTCGCGGCGGCGGTGTCGATGCGCGGTATGACCCGAAGAACATAACCAAGATCGCGCGAGTGCGCGAGATGCTGGCTTTGGGGAAGTTTGAACTAGCACGGCTGGCGGCGGTTCGATTAGCGCAAGGTGCGCCGCGCGATGTCAATGTGTGTGTGCTGGCCGCCGAGTGCGCGATATTGGCGGGTGAGGCGAGCCAGTTTGGTGAACAGGCGTTGCATTATTTGAGTCGTGCGTGCGAGCTTGATCCTTTGAACCCGGAACCATTGACGCACATGGGGCGCACGGCTCGATTGCTCGGCAAGAAAGATCTCTCGCTCGTTGCGCTGCAGAAGGCAATTGCGCTCGCGCCTGCGTGGTTGCTGCCTCACACAGAGCTGATCACGGAATTACTCGATATGGGAAAGCCAATTGATGCGCGCGAAGCATGTGAACGGGCGCTGCTTGCGATGCCTGGCGACATCGCGCTCACGGCGCAGTTGGCGGCATGCGATTTATCGCGCGGGCGCGGGGACGACGCGCTGACAGCGATGAATCATGCGGTTACTGCGGCGCCGATGTCGGTGGGGTTGCTGGGTGGGCGGGCGCTGATCGGCAATTACTGTGCGGGGCTGTCGCGTGAGGAAGCATTCGGACATCATCGCGCGTTTGGCAAAGTAACTGAATGCTTGTTTGATGGCGGGGCAGTAACAGACGGCAGTAGCGGCGGCGGCAACCCAATGCCTCGCGCGTGGCCCACACCAATAGGCGCGGCGCGTGAAGCACTATTGCAAATGAAACCGCTGCGAGTGGGGATTGTGTCGCCTGATCTGCGGCGACATTCGGTTGCGGCGTTTGTCGAAGCGCTGTTTGTCCACTTTGATTCGAGCGCGATTTCGTTGATCGTGTTCCAGACCAATCGAGTCGCCGACGATGTGACGGCACGCTTGCGCGAGCTTGCAACCCAGTGGCACGTCTGCGACACGGTGACGGACACGGAGCTTGCGGAGGTGATTCACTCGGCGAAAATCGACGTGCTCGTAGAACTCTCGGGGCACACGCACGCGCACAGCCTTGGCACGTTTGCGCTCGCGCCTGCGCCAGCGCAAATTACATACCTTGGCTATCCAAACACGACGGGCATGTCTCGGATAAATGCACGCTTCGTCGATGCGCACACGGATCCGGATGGAGACGAATTTGCGACAGAGCGGCTGATTCGGCTGCCTGGGTGCTTTCTATGTTTCACGCCACCTAAGGACGCGCCAGATGTGGAAGACCGACCAAAGTCGCGCGATAGCGCGGTCACCTTTGGATCATTCAACGCGATTCAAAAGCTGAGCGATGCGTGCGTGGCGTTGTGGTCGCGGGTGCTATTGGCGAACCCGGGTTCGAGGCTTGTTCTCAAAGCTAATGCGCTCGCCGACGAACGATTACGAGGCGATGTGGTAGCGCGATTTGTCGCAGCGGGGATCGAACCAATCCGAGTTGTGCCGCTACCACCGAAGGCGACGGCTCATGAGCATCTTGCAGCATATAGCCAGATCGATATCGCGCTCGATGCCTATCCATATCACGGCACTACGACGACGTGCGAAGCGCTGTGGATGGGCGTGCCTGTGGTTTCACGCATCGGCGATAGGCACGCATCGCGCGTCGGGGCTACGTTGTTGCATGCGGTTGGGCTTGATGATTTGTGCGCGTACAACGATGAACAGTTTGTATCGATTGCTACTACTTTGACGCAAGATACGTTGAGGCGCAGGGCGCTCAGCGGCGGCGGGCCGGGATCGCTTCGCGCATGGATGGCGGCGAGCGACTTATGCAACGGGCCTTTGTTTTGCAGGCGCTTTGAGTCAGCGGTACGAAGCGAATATGTGCGGTGGTGCGACGGTCTGGGTGGGGTTTGATGCGCAGCGATTGGTATGTGAAAGGTTTAGCGTGAAAGAGTTAACCAACATTGCGCTGGTCGGGCTTGGTGGAGCGCTGGGATCAATGCTGCGGTATGTGGTGGGGTTGGTAGTGGGATTAGTGCTCACGGGAAACGTTGGGGCGCGATTGCCTTGGGGCACGCTCGTAGTGAACGTGATCGGGTGCGCAGCCGCGGGGATGCTTGTTGCGCGAGCGTTGCCCCAGGGCTTGACGCTTTCAACGGCATTGGAAAGCCAAGGCGGCACGCTTGCGGGCGTGATTCCACACTCAACGCGGCTGTTCATTCTTGCGGGAATATTTGGCGGATTCACGACGTTCTCAGCCTTCGGACTTGAAACGGTGGACCTTGCGCGACGAGGCGAATTTACGCTTGCGATTGGAAACATCGCCCTCAATCTTGTGCTAGGCGTGGGAGCGGTATGTGTTGGATTGTGGCTAGGAGTTTGTATGAGCGGGTGGGTGGATTCACGCGGTGGAGGTTCCGTTACCGGCATGTGATTCGGTGATCTGATCGCTGAGTTGTTCCCACACTTGTGTTGCGATCTGATTGGGCGAGTAGCCGCTTTTAAGGCGGGCGTAGAGCTTGCCTTGGCGTTTGCACTCTTCGCGAATTTCGTCGTAGGAATGGCTCATGAATCGGATCATGCCCAGGACGAGTTTGACCTCACGGCGTGCGGCGTCTGGCCTGAAATGTTCGAGGCTTTTGTGCTCGCCTATAGCGGCCCATCGAAGGCCCGAGAGGCCGAAGGCGGCGATGATGTTGGCTTCAGCCTTGGGCCTGCGCGAGCCACCAACCAAGACGATTTCGTGGCCTTGGAGATAGGCGCGAACCTTGGCGAGTTCGGGGGAGGGGGACCGTTCCCAGCTTCGCAGCGCGTCGGCATCGCCTTCAAGCTCGATGCGGCGCGCGTTCGCAAGTGCGAGCACGTGGGGCAGTGGCTCGGGAAGTGACTCAATCGCGACGACGTGATCAGGGGCAGAGTTCGTATCGAAGGTACTTGTTTCTGCTCGGTACGCATTGTTTGGCGTGGCGGGTAGCGTGTAGTCGAACGAAACGCAATCGACCGTGGCGTCTACAGCGTCAGAAAGTTCACGGCTATCAAGCGAACCGCCCGCGTCGGCGTACGCGAGCGCCGCCTTTGCGAGCGCGTGCCAATCCTCTAAATCGATGGCGAAGCCTTTGGCGTGCTGCTGTATAATTTTTTTCGCGCACCATGCGGCTCGTTGCACGGGCTTTTTGAGTTGACGCGCGCGTTCTTTGTGCGCGGCTTGCTCGGCCAGGATTGCTTGGATTCGCTCGCGAAGCTCGTTCCAGTTCGATGGGTCGGCACGCGACGCGTCGGACATGTGTCGCTTCAAATAGACTCGGCGGCGATCAGTCTGCGCACGAAGCCAATAAAATACATATGCCTGATCGCGGTCGTGTTCTTCGGCCAACGCACGTACTGCGGACTGTGCCTCGGCGACTAGTTCCAGAACTTCAACCGACGGGTCGGCGTGTTGCACGAGACCCATCGCCAAGCTGGCGTTGATGTATACCTCGCGCGCCTGTTCGAGCATCGGTTCATCGATTGGGACGTCTGCGGGTACGAGCATCCACATCCACGCTTCGTGAACGCTGGCGTCGGCGCGCAGGCTTTCATAGGGTTCTTTGAAATCCCAAACCACGCCGCCAGCGCGAAGGTGGGCCGCCCGCTTGAGAAGAAAGTCGCAGCAGCGCGATTTGATCTGGAATCGCTTGGCGAGGACGACTGTGTCGAGGGTTTCGTACGAGTCGGGCTCGCGAAGCGGGCTGGTGTTGTGCGCCGAATCGCTGGCGAATCCATTACTCGCGTCGGCGTGCGTGATCTCGGTGCTCAGCGTTTGATTGAGTAAGTCGCGTGCGTACCAATCGGCGAGCTTGGGGCCTTGGATGGGCTTGGGGCCGATGGGCACAGAGACCGGGACGCTGAAAAGTATTTGGTTCGAAATTGGACTTGAATATGATGTAGAAGTTAAGTTTGGCTTCCGAGTTGTTGCTTGGGGTGCGGTAGAGAGTGGGTCGATGTCAAGGTTTGAATCAGTTGATGTGCTGGTCGCAGATTGGTTGACTGCAAGCGCGTCTTGGAGCATGCGCGTGATGGATTCGAGAAGCTCGCGATTCTCTGGAGTTGCAGCGGCCCACGACCCAAGCGTGCGCATCAGGCTCTTTAACGAATGATTCATCGCAGCTCCAGCCCTCATCTCAACCCCCAGTTCGAACAGCCAGCTTCGCCTCACACTACTCCCGTCGCACGTAACCCCCATCCACGACCTCGCCTCCCGCAACCCTATATTCTTATCTGTATTATCGCTATCCGGAGTAATCTTCGATATATCATTGGCACGTTTGCGTCGGGCGTTGCCCGAATCTCGTAGCACTTTTGATGCATTGGCGGAGAGAACCTCGCCTGTCATGTGGAATCTTGAAGGTTGGTACCATTTGCCATGGCCATGCCCCATGTGTCTGATGAAAAGTATCCCTTGATTGACCAAGCATTCTCAGCGAAGGGGGAGCTTGTTGGCGCGATCGTTGCGGGCGTGTTGCTATTAGTCGGTGCGTTGTTTCATGTCGTGCTCAAGTTGCCGATGACCGGTTGGCTCATTTGGGTTAGCCTTGGAATTGGGATGATGTATGGCGGGCGAGCGGCGTGGTCCGCTTTACGTGTGAAGAAGTTCGATATTGATGTGCTGATGGTCGTTGCCGCCGGGCTTGCGGCGTATGTTGGGCATCCTGAAGAGGGCGCGTTGTTGTTGTTCTTGTTTACGCTCGCGGGCGCGCTCGAAGAGTTGGCGACGCAGCGAACCCGCCGGGAAGTTGAGGCATTGCAACGCTTGATGCCCGATGAGGCATTGGTCTTTCGCGATGAAGATTGGGTGCTGGCAAAGGCCGAATCGCTCATAGCGGGCGATCGCGTTCGCATTCGGCCTGGGGAGCGTGTGCCCGCGGATGCGCAGGTTGTTGTTGGTCGATCGTCGATGGATCAATCAGCGATCACGGGCGAGAGCATGCCTCGCGATGTGGATGTCGGCGATGAACTATTCGGCGGCACGATCAACACCGATGATCCGCTCGAAGCTGTGGTTTTGCGGCCGGTGCGCGAGAGCAGCGTGCAAAGGATTCTCGATCTCGTGTTGCGCGCGCGAGAACAGCGAGAGCCAACGCAGCGCTTCATCGATCAACTGAGCGAGCCCTATGCCATTTCGGTGCTGGTATTAAGCACGCTGGTGTTCCTTGTGTGGTGGCTGGCAATCGGGTTTGAGTGGTCTGACGCGGCATATATCGCTATAACTCTACTGATTGTAGCTTCCCCTTGCGCGCTAGTCATTGCAACGCCCACGGCGACTCTCGCGGCTATTGCTCGCGCAGCAAAGGGTGGCATTTTGTTCAAGGGTGGTTCGTCGATTGAAGCACTGGCACGCGTGAAAGTAGTTTGTTTTGATAAGACTGGCACGCTGACGTATGGACGACCCAAACTGTACGAGGCGCACCCGGTTGGATGGTCTACGTGGCCCGAGATGTTGGCGCTCGCAGCAGGGCTCGAGAGAGATTCAACGCACCCGATTGCAACGGCGATCATGGAAGCCGCGAAGGAACGTGGCGTTGAACCACTCACAATCGAAGGTGTGAACCACGTTGCTGGTCGAGGCATCATCGGCACATGGAAAGATTCCGCCGGTGTGACCTACCCGGCGCGGCTGGGTTCGTATCGCCACGTGGAAGAAGTTGTGCCAGTGTGCTTTCGGGAACGTGTGAAAGAAG
Organism: Phycisphaerales bacterium; assembly: GCA_038240875.1. Classification (GTDB taxonomy): domain Bacteria; phylum Planctomycetota; class Phycisphaerae; order Phycisphaerales; family UBA1924; genus JBBRGG01. Next base: position 11,705 of record JBBRGG010000032.1, read on the forward strand.
TCTTATCAAAGATCCAAAGCCGTGGACACCTCGGCGTAGTTGTCGCGGCGGGTGATGGCGCGGTCGGGCAAGCCGCGGTCTTGATCATGGCGGACACGATGCGGCCGGGCGCAAGCGTACTGGTCGCCAAGCTTCATGCCCTCGGCATCGCGCCGGTCATCATGCTAACAGGGGATAATGCGACGACCGCGGGCCGAGTAGCTGCAAGCTTGGGCCTTGATGAGTTCCACGCGGAGCTCATGCCCACCGATAAGGTGGCCCACGTACAGGAAATTAAGCAGCGGGTGCACGCGAAGTCGGGCGGCTCGGCCAGTCCGAGTCGTGGCAGGATTACTCGCGGGAAGTTTGGAGGCGTTGCGGTTATCGGCGACGGCGTAAATGACGCTCCGGCGCTTGCTGCGGCGGACGCTTCGATTGCAATTGGCACGATCGGTACGGCAGCCGCGCTCGAATCTGCCGACACTGTACTGTTGTCAGAAAATCTCCTGACCGTGCCTTGGGGGATCGCCCTTGCACGCAAGTGCCGTCGCACCATCACGTTAAACTTTATCTTTGCGTTGAGCGTGATCGGTATTATGGGCGTGATGACGCTTGTAGGCTCACTGATTGGGTACCGTATTCCCATGTCGGTTGGCGTGCTGGCACATGAAGGAGGAACGCTGCTAGTTGTGCTTAACTCCTTGCTACTATTGAGGTTCCCGTCTTTTCCAGCTGCGTCGTTGGACGAAACGTCCAGTCGCGTGCCGAAGAATGCCAAAAGCGTCGCTGGCTAACGTATTGCAAGTGTAATCATGGGCTGGCTTTGCGGGAAACGTGCCAAATAATGATTTGACGATTTAGTTTTTAGATTTTCTTAATTCCAGTTGAAACCTCTAGTGGAAACTATTTAGAGAGGTTGTTATCCTCTACTCTGAATACCTGAATCAATTAACTATTTGACTTTGGGTCTAAAGGGCGACTGGTATGGACAGTCGAACTAATGGCGTGGAAAACAGACGATGCGGGGATGTAATTTTGTGTGGGATGGAACATGCGCGCATGTCGCATGAGGTTTGCGGGCCAGAAACACTACAAAGGGGAAACGAAGAATGTTCAGCCAAACGACCGAGTATGCGTTGCGTGCGATGGCGTGCATGGCGTTGTATCCCAACCAGCTTGTGTCAGCGAACACGCTCGCCGAGCAAACCAAGGTGCCCTCGAACTATCTCGCGAAGGTGCTCCAACAGCTCGCGGCGGCGAACTATATCGAGGGGCGGCGCGGCGTTGGTGGCGGGTACAAGCTTTTGCGACCGGCGTCGCAGATCGAGATGATCGAGATAATCAAGAGCATCGGTCGCATTGGCCGAATCGAAATTTGCCCGCTTGGGCTTGAGAACCACGGACCTAAATTATGCCCCTTGCACACGAAGTTGGACATGGCGGCGAAAGCCGTGATGGATGTGCTGCATGGCGTGACGCTGCAGGACTTGATCAGTGATCCGTTAAACAACAACATGCCTTTGTGCGATGTCAAGCGGCAGAAACAGATGGCGACGGTCGGGCATTTGACGGTGAACGGCACGAAGCCCAAGGGTGCCACAGGTGCCACTGCTGGTGGCGTCGGCAATGCGTGAGTTGGCGTAAATGCCGTGGGGTAGCGGTGAGTGAGCGCTGGGCGAACGCTGGCATGGCGTGAGGCGTGTGCTTGAGTTCAGGCATTGGTCTGTGATTGCCTGTGACGCGAATCGCGTTCGAAACACAGGCGAGACCGGGTGCAGAAAGTTAAACTAGAACCTTCTCTCGAAGAGAGGGGACACTCAACATAACCGGATCTCAATGGTGACTGGTGTGCATAGTCTGTGAGTGGTGAGACAGGTTTGATTAGGCGTGCGATCTCGCGAGCATGGCGGGCATTGAGCGCGATCGCGTTCTCTGGCTGCACGATGTGCACTCTGTGCTCTTTCTGCTCGATGTGCTCTATCATGGCATATGCCTGCTTCCAACAACGAGCCAAAGAATCAAACACAGTCTTCAGCCCACACCAATTCATCGCCTGCGGGTTCAGCGATAGGCGATTCGTCAAAAGATGTAGCTCATGGCGCGCCAAATGGTGCGCCAGTATCGTTGCATCATCTTGAATTGCAACGCCGGGAGAATCGAGACAAGGCTCGCTTGTTGGGCTTTGAGCCATACGGCGTGCGTGTCGATGGCCTGAAGACTACCGCCGAAACACGCGAGGCGTACGACGCGGCGGCGGACGCGGCATATCAAGCGGCGACAACTGCAGCGAAGGAAGCGGCGAAGGCTGGCGGGGCTGGTGAAATTGCGGCGGTGATTATTGATGCACGGCCGATGGTCATGGTTTCTGGACGTGTGATGTTGTTGCGTGACAATGGCAAGCTGTTGTGGATTAATGTGCGCGACCACACCGGCGACGTGCAGGTTGCGGTGAGCCAAAAGGAGTGTTCGGAGAAAAGCTTTGCGCTCGCGAAGCTCACAGACATGGGCGATGTGATCGTCGCGACTGGTCGGTTGATGAAGACCAAGACGGGCGAGATCACGGTGTGGGCGAGTGATTTGACGACGGGCGCGAAATGTTTAGTGCCGCCGCCGGAGAAGCATGCGGGGCTGAGTGATGTGGAGACGCGGTATCGCCAGCGATATGTTGATTTGTGGGCAAACCCGGAGACGATGCGGGTGTTTGAGGCGCGGTCGCGTTTGGTGTCGCGGATGCGGGCGCTGCTCACACGTGATGGATATGTTGAGGTTGAGACGCCGATGTTGCAGAGCTTGGCGGGCGGGGCGGCTGCGCGGCCATTTGTTACCAAGATGAACGCGATGGACATCAACTTGTTCATGCGGATTGCGCCTGAGCTTTATCTCAAGCGGTTGCTGGTGGGTGGCATGCCCAAAGTCTTTGAGATCAACCGCAACTTTCGCAACGAAGGGCTCGACAAGCAGCACAACCCCGAATTCACCATGCTTGAGGCGTACGCGGCGTTTGGCGATGTGGAAACGGTGATGGACTTGACGGAGCGGTTGATTCGTGATGGAGCGAGCGCTGTCGATGCGAGCATGAAGTTGCCTTATGGCGACCTAATTATCGATTACAGCAAGCCTTTCGCACGCGTGTCGTACGGCGAGCTATTCGCGAAGGCGTACAGGTTTGAGATGGAGGACGACGCGAGGTGTCGCGAGGAGCTTGCGGCGAGGCACCCGAATCTTGCGCGAGATAAGCCAGGGGCAATTGCGCGGATGGATCATGCGTTGTTGGTGAACGAATTGTTTGAAGACAAGCAGAGTGGTGGTGAGGCAAAGCTGGATCACAGCGTGCCGACGTTTATAACGGATTACCCGGCGGCGATCTCGCCTTTGACTCGGCCCAAGCGTGAGCAGAAGCCTGGAACGATGGCATTGGCGGACCGAGCGGACTTGTTTATCGCGGGGATGGAAATTGCGCCGCACTACACGGAACTGAATGATCCAGATGTGCAGGAGGCCAAGTTTCGTGATCAGTTGCAGGGGCTTGATGCGGATAAGAACGCGGAAGAGCAGACGTATCGCACGATGGATCATGATTTTTTGCGTGCGCTGAAGGTGGGGATGCCACCGGCGGGCGGGATGGGGCTTGGGATCGATCGATTGACGATGCTGCTTACGAACCAGCGAACGATTCGCGATGTGGTGCTGTTCCCGTTGATGCGCCCGGAGGAGTGAGTAGAGAAGAAGTGGCAGAGTGGCACAGTGGCACAGTGGTAATAAAATAGAAGCTATGAATTGACGTGGCGAATGTGGCGGGAATGAAGCGGAACGGAGTCCACACATGCCAACGCCTGATCAACATCGTGGTACGAATTTAAAGAAGAAGAAAGCAGATACCAGCGGAATTACTGCTAGAGTTTCGACTGGAATTCCGGCCGGTGTTGAAGTGAAGCCGAAGCGCGTAAAGGCGGCAACAAAGTTGACAACGCAGCTCGAAGTGAAAGGCACAACGAAGACCCCAGTTACGGGCGCGCTGAAGAACTCCGCGAAGAGAACCTTTAGTGCCAACGCGAAAGAGAAAACGCCCACGTTAAAGGGTTCTCGCTCGAAGGCGGGCTACCTAACGAGCAAACCAGCGGCGGATTCGCGTTCGCGTAAGCCCGTGTCTGCGAGTGCGAGGCAAGCCGCGGCGGTTCGCGCGATACCAAAGACTGGCTTGGGCGAAATCGAACGATTGCGCATATGGCGGCCTGCTTTGCGTAGTGCCGGGTCGATTGCGAGCGAAGTGGAAGCACTCACGAACATGTTACAGCGAAACGAGGTGGCGGCGGGAGGGCTTGCACGAGCTTGGGCCACGCTTGCACCTAGAGATTTGCAAGCCGTGACGCGGGTGGAACGGCTGCACGCGGGCGTGCTCACAGTGATCGCGAGCGACGCATCGGCGAAGTATGAAGTCGAGATGTGGCTGCAGGAAAGCGGACTGAGCTCGCTGCGTGGCGTGTCAGCACGCACGCTTCGGCGCGTGAAGGTGGTAATCGCGTGATGAAGAAGAAGGCAAGAATATTGAAGGCTGCGAATGGACCTGAGCGTGTAGTCGTGCGAACGAAACCGATTAAGAAAGCGCGCCCTGATGGCAGCGATGAGAGTGTAGGTTTTGCAGGCGTTAGTGGGGTTGATGGTGTTGTGGGTGATGCCACGAGTGATATTGTGGGTAGTTCTAGTATCGACTCGCCACAGGTGTGCATCGCATGCGGGTATGAGATGAAGGAGGATGTAAGCAAGGCGTGTCCGGAATGCGGGGCGATGTTGGGGAGGATGACGCGGCCACGGGAGCGGGCGAATATTGGGTTATTTTTGACGCTGACGACCAGTGCGTATGCGCTCGCAGCGGCGGGGTGCATGATCTTCGGGCTTGCAGGCGTGGTTGGTGCGGCGGGTGGGGTGAGCACGCTTGGTGGGGCCGGGCTCGTTGCGCTCGCGACATGCATCGCGCTACTCGTGCGCTGGCTCGTGCATCGGCCCGAGGGATATCCGCAAGGCAGACCTTTGGGAGAGTTGATCCTGGTATGGATCGTCATGGGCATACCGGCGGCACTCTTAATCGCGGCGGTTTTGATGGTGATATTTGTGGTAGTGTCGTTGCTATTGAAGATTACGCTTGATGTGAGCGTGCCATTAAACCTGGCGGTGCTTGTGGGAGTGCTTGCTGGCGGCGCGGTAGTGGTCGTGGTGGCTGCGGTGTTGGTGATGGTGGTGCGAGAAAGACGACGCGCGAATAGTGTGAAATGAAACAACCCATTTGTTGGAGAATGGTTGAGGTAAGAATTCAAGGTTTGGTTGAGATTTGAAGACATTCTTGTACAGCGTGCGTGAGTTATACAAGTATAACGCAAAAATAATGCGCGCTTTGATTAAGCTTAGTGCTTAGATTTGGCGTATCGCTCGTGAGCGACATCTAACTTGCAAGTATGCGCGTTCTCGGCCATTTCACGCGTAGTTTCATTTCGGTGGAAAGCCGGAATGCTGGTGTGAGGCTTGACGCGGCGATCGAGCCCGCCTGGCGCGGCTTAGGAACCGAGGCCACCTTCGACGCGGCGAACGAGCTTGAAAGTTGAAACTAAGCAATTAAGTTGATTAGCTTTGGTGAATAACTCGTTCGACGCAGCGGCGTTGATAGGGGTTGCGTTCGCGCTCTCTTTGCTGAAGGCGTTGGTTAGTTTGATGCGGCAGGCGATTACCTGGAGGGCGCTGGTCTGTTCACGTGAGGCCTAAGCGATTGAGGACCCCATCATTGCGAGGTTGCCGGCCTGGCCGATTATGGTCTGGAGGTGGTCGCTGATTTTATTGATTTGCGTCACGCCGAGTTCCACAATTTCGGCGCCGCGATTTGCTTGTTCGACGGCTGCGGCGCATTCAGCGCGGATACGCGAGGTTGATTCAGCGATCTCATTGGTTGCGTTGGTTGTACGCTAAGAGAGATTGCGCACTTTGTCGGCGACTACAGCAAAGCCGCGGCCATGCTCGCTGGCGCGGGCGGTCACGACCGAGTCATTGAGCGCGAGAAGGCTGGTCTACTCGGCGATGTCGTTGATGATCTCGGTGATCTTGACGATCTTGACGATGCTGGCGCACTGTTCGCCCAGCGGGAGAATCGTGCGCGAGGTTGAACCTGCAGATTCCTTGGTTTCCTGCATCTGCGCGATCGCGGTAGCGACGGCGTGGGAATCTTGCTTGCCTGCTTCGCCAGCGTATGAACGATCTCGGCGGCTTCGACGGTGCGTATGGCACGAGCGAGTTGAACTTGCGCGAGTGTCTTGGTGAGTCCACGTTGGCTCGCTATCGGTTAGCGTCTTTGTTGCAACGATAATCTTTATAATCTGTTCGGTCGTGCGTGCGTAGCGACCTCGATGTCTTGTGCTGTGCTCTTTATTTCGAGCGCTAATGCCCTACTTTCGTTTGTTTACGCAGGACCAGAAGCAGGGTGTAGGCGTTCAATATCGTTGGAATGCAGATGCTTACTAGTCAGTTTTTTTCCTGTTGCATGTTGTGAAGCGATGAGAAGACGTACCTGGTGATCACAAGAGTGATGCTGTTCAGCAATCCGAAACCAAGGCTGAGTTTTTGTGCGACACGCATTTCACGTGTACCCTTATTCTGTGAATTGATGCCACAATAGGTTGCTTGCCCACGTGCACGCAATCACGCGCCAATACATATGTGCGTGCATCTGCGTCTACACTCGCGCAGCTACGCGTGTCCGAGTGTTATGCTCATTGTTGCGGGCAATAGAGTTTGCCCGTGTCGCGCGTTGCATGATTCTGGGGAGTGCGCGAACGAAGTGTGATTGTCGACTTTGTGTGAGCGAATGCTGAACACGTTGTCTTCTGCACATATAGATTTTAAAGAGTGCAGTTGAAACGTGACTACTCGTAGCAGGTGCTGCGCCACCCACAACGTCCAAGGGTTTCGTGACATCACGGATACAGGTCCTTTGGAAAATTGTGTTCGGCTTCGTACGTTAAAATAACGTTGATCCGAAAGTGGATTGGTTACGTATATATCGATGGGTTTCTGGCCGATAACAAAGAGGTTGATTTCGCCGAACGGTTAAATCAGGCTTGTCACAGCACGAATTGTCGCGATGAGCCAAGCGGAATAGTTCTTTGCAGGAGACGCGTCATGCCGATGACGAACACGAATCTCTCCGCTGAGCTCGCGGGGCATATGCAGCGGATCAAGGCCAAAGCCGTCGAATATGGCTTGGACTTTTTCGAGGTTGTCTTTGAGGTGCTCGACTTTGAGACGATGAACCAGATCGCGTCCTTTGGTGGCTTTCCGATTCGCTACCCGCACTGGCGATGGGGCATGGAATATGAAAAGCTGAGCAAGCGTGACGCATACGGCTTGGGCCGAATCTATGAGATGGTGATCAACAACGACCCGTGCTATGCCTATTTGCAAGAATCTAATAGTGTCACGGACCAGAAGCTGGTGATGGCTCATGTCTACGGGCACGCCGACTTTTTCAAGAACAACTTTTGGTTTGCCAAGACCGACCGCAAGATGATGGACCAGATGGCGAACCACGCAACACGCGTTCGCAGGCACATCGAACGCCACGATGCCGACGAGGTTGAACGCTTTATCGACGCGTGCCTGACGCTCGAACACTTGATCGACCCCTACAGCGTTTTCATGCAGCGCGAAGGAAGCCCCACGCGCGACGCGCGCGACGATGCGGCAAAGTTCGAGCCTGAGCGTTTGCCTTCCAAGGATTACATGGATCCATTTATTAATCCGCAGCGTGTGCTCGATGCGCAGCGGAAAGACTTTGAAGAACGCAAGCGCGAAAGCCGAGGCAAGTTTCCCAGGCACCCCACGCGCGACGTTCTTCAGTTCCTGCTCCACCACGCACCGTTGCAGGAATGGCAGCAAGACATCCTCGGCATTGTGCGCGACGAGGCGTATTACTACGCGCCTCAAGGCATGACAAAGATCATGAACGAAGGTTGGGCT